>JBEBWH010000039.1:0-14313 GCA_040392305.1 Bradyrhizobium sp.
AATCAGCACAAGGCCGGATCGGCCGGATGCCGCGCCGCGAGCGCATCGGCCACCGCGGTGCGGATATCGGCCACCGAGAACGGCTTGGTGATGACGTCGTGGATGATCGCCTCAAGATTGGAGGCGCGTTCGCGCTGATCGGCAAAGCCGGTCATCAGCAGAATGGTCAGGTTGGGAAAGTCGCGCGCCGCCGCCAGCGCCAGCGCAATGCCGTCCATCACCGGCATCTTGATGTCGGTGAGCAGCAGATCGAACGCGCCCCGCTCAGTGACGAGCAGATCGAGCGCCTCGCCGCCGTCGCTGGCCGTTACGGTGTCATGGCCGTCCATGCCGATGGCGCGCGCCACCAGCGCCCGCATCGAATCCTCGTCGTCGACGATCAGAATCCGCGACATCGGAATAGCACTCGCATCGAACAGAACTCCGGACGGTCAGGCGCCGAGATCGCGCCGCGTGAGAAAACGCACCTCGACGTCGCGGCCGTCCGCCGGAGGCGTCGCCAGCCGGGCGCGGAACGGCATGGTTTCGCCCGGCGCCAGCGCCGGCTGCTCGAGCGCCGCGGTCCAGGTGTAGAGCCGATGCCCCCTGGCGTCGCGGATGCTGAGATGCAGCCGCGGCAGGCTGACGTTGTTGCGCGCGACGCTGTCGATGCGGCCCTGCACGATCAGCACCGGCTGGCCGTCGACCGTCTCGGTGCCGGCGGTGACGTCGCGCAGCGCCAGTCCCCGCAGATTGACGTCGAGGCCCAGCGCCTTGAAGAACGGCGCGGTCTGCGGCAGCACGCGCACGACGTCGGTGCGCCACACGATCAGCGATACCGCCATCAGCGCCATCGCGGCGCAGGCGGCGGGCAGTATCAGCGCGCGGCGGGTGATGGATGGGATCCGGCCGCGCCGCGCGGTGCTCTTGCGCGGCGAGCGGCTGCGGCGCGCCTGCTTGGCGCGGGGCGCGGCGGTCGCGACGGCGTCGATGACGCCGGGCTCCGCCGCAGCGTCGGTGGTCTCGGCCGGATCGTGGGCGATCGACGGGCTTTCGACGTGAGGAATGGCGTCGGGGACAGCGGGGTCGCCTGCCTGCGAGCCCATCGATGCGGCCGGCGGCGGCGCGGCCGCGTCTCCCGCCATGGCGAGCGCCGGTTGCGGCTCGACCGCATCGGCGGGCAGGGCGAACCAGGTTCCCTTGCAGCGGGCGCAGCGCACGGTGCGGCCGTCGCTCCCGAGCGCGCGGGGATCGATGGCGAAAGATGTCGTACAGTGAGGACAGATGATATGCATGGACGAATCGCCCGGGCTGATATGGCCGGCACGCTAGACCAAGTCCGTTAACGAACCGGAAACCATAGCGGACGCACAAACGGAGCTGTCCTGCGTCGCGGCGATGCGGCGGGGCCGCGCGCATGTCCGGCGGACCGCCGGTCGTGCGGGCGTCATGCGCCACGTCCACTCGAACGGAGCGAAAATTTTGGTCCGCTTCGAAAACGTCGGTTTGCGCTACGGGCTCGGCGCGGAGGTCCTGCGCGATCTCAGCTTCGACATTCCGGCGCATTCGTTCCAGTTTCTGACCGGGCCGTCCGGCGCGGGCAAGACCTCGCTGCTGCGTCTGTTGTTCCTGTCGCTGCGGCCGACGCGCGGCCTCGTCAACATGTTCGGGCGCGACGTCTCGCTGCTCGACAAGCAGGGCGTCGCGCAACTGCGCAAGCGCATCGGCATCGTGCTGCAGGATTTCCGCCTGCTCGACCACATGACGACCTACGAGAACGTCGCGCTGCCGTTCCGCGTCATGGGCCGCGAGGAATCGAGCTATCGCCGCGAGGTGATGGACCTGTTGCGCTGGGTCGGTCTCGGCGAGCGCATGGATGCGCTGCCGCCGATCCTGTCCGGCGGCGAGAAGCAGCGCGCCGCGATCGCGCGCGCGGTGATCGCGCGACCGCATCTGCTGCTCGCCGACGAGCCGACCGGCAACGTCGATCCGACGCTGGCGCGGCGGCTGTTGCGGCTGTTCATCGAACTCAACCGCACCGGGACCGCGGTGGTGATCGCCACCCACGATATCGCGATGATGGATCAGTACGACGCGCGGCGGCTGGTGCTGCATGAGGGACGGCTGCACATCTATGAGTAGGTCCGGCAACGAGCGCGGCGCCTTGATGGATCTCGGGCAGGAGCGTCCGCAGGTGCCGGTCAAGGCGCGCATCCAGTCGCCGATCGTGCCGCGTGGCTCGATCTCCGGCCGCGCGCTGGTTGTCGTCGTTGCCATCATGACCTATCTCGCCTCGCTCACCACCGGCGCGGTGCTGCTGGTCTATGGCGCGGCCACCGAATGGCAGTCCGACGTCGCCAGCGAAATGACCGTGCAGTTGCGGCCCGTGGCCGGCCGCGATCTCGACCGCGACGTGGCGGCGGCGGTGGCGCTGCTGAGGACGCAAGCCGGCATCGTCGATGCAAGGCCGCTGACGCGCGAGGAATCCGGCCGCCTGCTGGAGCCGTGGCTCGGCTCCGGGCTGGCGCTGGAGGATCTGCCGGTGCCGCGCATGATCGTGGTGCGGCTTGCGCCCGGCGCTGTGCCCGATCTCGGCGCGCTGCGGCAGGCGGTCACGCAGGTCGCGCCGTCGGCGACGATCGACGACCACCGCGCCTGGATCGAACGCATGCGCTCGATGACCGGCGCGACGGTGCTGGCCGGCGTCGGCATCCTGATGCTGGTGGTGATCGCCACCATTATCTCGGTGTCGTTCGCCGCGCGCGGCGCGATGGCCGCCAACCGCCCGATCGTCGAGGTGCTGCATTTCGTCGGCGCCGGCGACCGCTATATCGCCAACCGCTTCATGCATCACTTCCTCCGGCTCGGGCTGGAAGGCGGGCTGATCGGCGGCGGCGCGGCGATCCTGACCTTCGGCCTGTCGGAATCGATCGGCGGCTGGTTCGCCGGGACCCCGGTGGGCGACCAGTTCGCCGCGCTGCTCGGCACGTTTTCGCTGCGGCCGTCCGGCTATCTTGCGCTTGCGCTGCAGGCGCTGATGATCGCGGCGATCGCCGCATGGGCCTCGCGCCGCACCTTGTTCGCCGTCCTCGACGAGATCGATTGAGGCGGTGGGGCGTTTCCACCGGTCGCGGATCGTGCTCTAAACTTGCCACGGAAAAGGACTAGCTCAGGATACGATGACGTCGCCGCCCAACCAGACCCCGCCCGCAAGGCGGTCGCTCGCTGCGCGCCTCCGGCGCTGCGGTCAGGTGCTGGCGATTGCCGTCGGCGTGCTGGGCGTCGCCTTCGTCGCGGCCGGGTTCGGCTTTGTCGGTTTTCTGTCGCAACTGCGCAGCACGCAAAGCGAGGCCCCGGCCAATGCCGACGGCATCGTGGTGCTGACCGGCGGCTCCTCGCGCGTCTCCGACGCCATCGAATTGCTCGCCGCGGGGTACGGCAAGCGGCTCCTGATTTCGGGCGTGCACCGCGCCAACAGCCTGAGCGACATCTCGCGCTCGCTGCCCGACAGCGATCACTTGCTGAAGTGCTGCGTCGATCTCGATCACTCCGCCGTCAACACCCGCAGCAACGCCACCGGCACGCGCCGCTGGGTGCAGCAGCAGGGCTTCCATTCGCTGATCGTCGTGACCTCGAACTATCACATGCCGCGCGCCATCGTCGAACTGTCGCACGCGCTGCCGGATATCGCGCTGGAGCCGTTCGCGGTGGTCGGCGAGAAGTGGCGCGAGGAGCCATGGTGGGCGAGCGGCGCGGCGATGCGTTTGCTGCTGTCTGAGTATGCCAAATATCTCGCCGCCGAAGTGCGCGTGCGGCTCGATCGCTTCGGCCTCGGCGACATGCTCGACGCGGCCGAACCCGACCTCCCGCCGCCGGCCGCGCCGCACGCGACGACGGCCTCCACCAGATAACCCGGACCGCGCATGCCGCTGATCTTTGTTCGCTCGCTGATCTTCAACACGCTGTTCTATGTGCTGCTGGTGGCCTGGCTCATCGTCGCGCTGCCGTCCTACGCGCTGCCGCGCCGCGTCATCATCACGGTCGCCAAGCTGTGGGCGCGCAGCAGTCTGTGGCTCTTGCGGCTGACCTGCAACGTCAAGGTCGAGTTCCGCGGCCTTGAGAAGATTCCGAACGGGCCGCTTCTGGTCGCCTCCAAGCATCAGTCGATGTGGGAGACCTTCGCGCTGGTGCCGCTGTTCGACGATCCGCTCTACATCCTCAAGCGCGAGCTGACCCGCATTCCGCTGTTCGGTTGGTATCTGATCAAGGCCGGCATGATCGCGGTGGACCGCAAGGCAGGGGCCAAGGCGCTGATCCGCATGACGCGCGGGGCGGTGCGCGAGGTTCAGAACAACCGCCAGCTCATCATCTTTCCGGAAGGCACGCGCCGCGCCGTCGGCGCGCCGCCGGCCTACAAGCCGGGCATCGCGCAGATTTATGTCGATTGCGGCGCGCCGTGTATTCCGGTCGCGCTCAACTCCGGCCTGTTCTGGCCGCGCCGCACCTTCCTGCGCTATCCCGGCACTGTGGTGGTGGAGTTTCTCGACCCGCTGCCGGCGGGTCTGTCGCGCCGCGAATTCGTCGCCAAAGTCAGCGCGGTGATCGAGGAGGCGACCGATCGCCTGATCATCGAAGGCCGGCGCGAGCAGGCGCAACTGTTCGGCCGCGTGCCGGACGCCACGCCGCGCCAGACCTGACCGGACGTCGCCGCCCTATGTGGCGGGCGGCTCGCGCAGGCGCGCGGCCAGTTCGTGCAGCCTGGCGTCGCGGATGCCGTGCGCTTCGAGCGCGGCGACCGTGGACAGCACATAGGTTTCGTTCGGCCCCGCCGCGCCGTGCCCCTGCCGGATGAAACGGAGCTGCTCTTCGAGCGGCAGCCGCCCGGCATACTGCACGTGGCCGCGGTCGGCGACATAGACCAGCGCAGAGACCCGCTGCCGGGCATCGCCCGCGAGCCAGACCGAGCGGTGCACCTCGCGATAGACCTTCGTCACCTGTTCGCGTTCGCGGAGATAGGCGATGGTCGCCTCGCGCTGAGAGGCGGTGACGCGGAAGGCCATGCCGTGGCATGCGCCGCCGCGATCGAGCCCGAGCACGAGGCCGGGCTTTTCCGGCGTGCCGCGGTGGACCATCGAATAGATGCACAGCGCGCGATGTTCGCCGATCAGCCGCGCCGGGGTCTGCTCGACGAAGGCAAAGCCGGGATTCCAGATCAGCGAGCCATAGCCGAACACCCAGAGGTCGTCCGAGGCGTCTTGGCGGGCGGGCGGAGAGGTGGTGGTCATGCGGGGTCGATCGGCGGCAAAGGCGGTTGTCAGGCGGAATCAAGAGCGCTACGGCTAATCTAGAGCTTATCCGCTTCCGATGGGAGTTGGGCGCGGAAGCTCTCACTTTTTGTTTTGGCGCAGCCTCTTCATGCGGGCCGATTCCGTTTCGCAGTGAGGGCGCCTTGTCCCGGCCACCCCGGCATGCCAGGCCCGTTCGATGACTGATCCGACACCCTCACGTCCGTTCCGGCGCTGGCCGATTTTCGTTGCGCCGGCGCTGTTCGTCGCGCTGGCGCTGGGCTGGAGCGCCTACTGGTTCTATGCCGCGGGCAAGGTCGATGCCGCGATCGACGGCTGGCGCGCGCGCGAAGCGCAGTCGGGCCGCATTCACGGCTGCAACGACAGGTCGGTGGCGGGTTTCCCGTTCCGCTTCGAGGTGCGTTGCTCCGGTGCGAACGTCACGCTGATGGCGCAGACGGCCGAGCAGGCGCAGTCCATGGTGCCGGAGGTGCTGCGCTTCGCCGAGATCGTGGTCGTGGCGCAGGTCTATACGCCGAACCTGCTGATCGCCGAATTCACCGCGCCGGCGACGCTTGCGGAAGCGAACCGGCCGCCGCTCGCGATCGCCAGCTGGCGCGACGCGCGGGCCAGCGTCGCCGGTCCTCCGGATGCACCGCAGCAGGTCTCGCTGATCATCGACGATGCGACGCTGGAGGCGACCGACGGCACGGCGCGCGTGCCGCTCGGACAGGCCGGGCGGTTTGCGCTGCATGGCCGCGTCGCGCCCGGTGCCGCGCTCGGGCAGCCGGCGATCGAGACAGTGCTGCAAACCGAGGCGATGACCGCGCCGGGCGTGCATCCGGCGCTGGCGGTGCCGTTCAATTCCGAGGTGCGGGCGCGGCTGTCGGGCCTGCGCGACTTCACGCCGAAGCCGTGGCCGCAGCGTTTCCGCGAAGTACAGGCGGCCGGCGGACGGATCGAGATCACGCAGGCGCGGCTGACCCAGGGCAAGATGGTGGCGACCGCCAGCGGCGCGCTCGGAATCGCCGCCGACGGCCATCTCGACGGCGAACTGGAACTGACCGTGGCCGGGCTGGAGGGGATCGCTGCGGCGCTCGGCCTCGACAGACTGCTCGGGCCGGTCGGCAGTCTCGTCCCCGGCGGCCTGATGGCGATGCTCGGCAAGCCCGCGACGCTTGACGGCCGCAGCGCGGTCGCGGTGCCGCTGGTGTTCGCCGATGGCGCGGTGCGTCTCGGCCCGCTGACGGTGGCGCGGACCGATCCGTTATTTTGAACCGGGCTTGTCCCGCGCCATCGCCGCATGCGGCGTTTCCAGCCGCGAGGCGGGGCGGCCGAAATTGGGGCTGGCTTCGTCCTGACCGAGATTGACGATGCCGCGCCGGATCGCGCGCGTCCGCGTGAAGTGGTCGAACAGCGCCTGACCGTCGCCGCGCCGGATGGCGCGGGTGAGCTTGGAGAGGTCTTCCTGAAACTCGCCGAGCATGTCGAGCACGGCGTCCTTGTTGTTGAGGAAGACGTCGCGCCACATCGTCGGATCGGACGCCGCGATGCGGGTGAAGTCGCGGAAACCGCCGGCGGAGAACTTCAGCACTTCCGATTCGGTGACGCTGCCCAGTTCCTCGGCCGTGCCGACGATGGTGTAGGCGATCAGGTGCGGCAGGTGGCTGGTGATCGCCAGCACGCGGTCGTGGTGCTCGGCATCCATGGTTTCGACATTGGCCCCGAGCACGGTCCAGAACCGCCGCAGCTTCTCCACCGCCGCCGGGTCGGTGCCCTGCGGCGGGGTGAGCACGCACCAGCGATTGACGAACAGTTCGGCGAAACCGGCGTCGGGGCCGGAATTCTCGGTGCCGGCCACCGGATGCGCCGGGACGAAATGCACCGAGGGCGGCAGTTGCGACTGCATCGCCTCGACCACCGCGCCCTTGACCGAGCCGACGTCGGAGACGATGGCGCCGGGCTTCAGATGCGCCTTGATGCTGCGCGCGACGCTGCCGCACACCCCGACCGGCACGCAGGCGATGACGAGGTCGGCGTCCTTCACCGCCTCGGCGTTGGTCTCGGCGATGCGGTCTGCGAGCGTGATGGCCCGCGCCCGCGCCCGCACCTCGGCCGACTGGTCGGTGGCGACGATCTCGGCGGCGAGGCCGGTGGACTTGACGCCGCGCGCGATCGAGGAGCCGATCAGGCCGAGGCCGATCAGCGCCAGACGTTTGAACAGCGGCTGGTCGAGTTCAACCATTGACGAACTCGCGCAACGCCGCGACGACGAGACGGTTGGCTTCCTCGGTGCCGATGGTCAGGCGCAGCGCATGCGGCAGCTGATAGTTCTTCAGCGCGCGCAGCACGAGGCCGCGGGCGGTGAGGAAGGCGTCGGCGTCGTCGGCCGTCCTGCCCGTCTCGGTCGGGAAGTGAATCAGCACGAAGTTGGCGACGCTCGGCGTCACCTTGAGCCCGAGCTTGCCGATCTCTTCGGTCAGCCAGGCGCGCCAGGTCTCGTTGTGGCTGCGGGCATGGCTGAGAAAGCCCGCGTCCTCGATCGAGGCCGCCGCCGCCAGCATCGCCGGCGTCGAGACGTTGAACGGCCCGCGGATGCGGTTGACCGCGTCGACGATATTGGCGGGGCCGAACATCCAGCCGACGCGCAGCGCGGCGAGGCCGTGGATTTTCGAGAAGGTGTGCGTCATCACCGTGTTATCGGTGGTCGCCACCAGCTCGATGCCGGACTGGTAGTCGTTGCGCGAGACGAAATCGCTGTAGGCGGCGTCGAGCACCAGCACGACATGCGCCGGCAGGCCGGCGCGCAGCCGCTTGACCTCGTCGAACGGCAGATAGGTGCCGGTCGGGTTGTTGGGGTTGGCGAGCCAGACCATCCTGGTGCGCGGCGTGACGCAGGCCAGGATGGCGTCGACATCGGCGGTGAATTCGCGCTCCGGGGCGATCACGGGCCGGGCGCCGTTGGCCATGGTGGCGATCGGGTAGACCAGGAAGCCGTGCGTGGTCAGGATCGCCTCGTCGCCCTGTCCGAGATAGGTGTGCGCCAGCAGATTGAGGATTTCGTCGGAGCCGGCGCCGCAAATGATGCGGTCGGGATCGAGCCCGAAGGTGCGGCCGATCGCGGCGCGCAGCACGCGCGCGGACCCCTCCGGATAGTCCTCCAGATGCGCCGCCGCCGCCGTGAACGCGGCGATCGCCTTGGGCGAGGGGCCGAGCGGCGTTTCGTTGGCGGACAGCTTGAAGACCTTGCGGCCGGCGACCGGCTCCGGGCTCTTGCCGGGCGTGTAGGGCGCAATGTCAAGAATGCCGGGATTCGGCTTTGGCGACGACATCATGGGCTCCGGATAAAATATAAAGGCGCGGACTGGACGGTCACGAGCCGCCGGGCGGCGTCACCGTATAGCGCGTCGCGTGACCGCCGACGAGGGCCGACGAGCGCACCGAGGCCCCCGCCTGGATCAGCGCCGCCCGGATCGCCTTGAAACCTTCGGCGGCGGAAACCGAGATCAGCAGCGCCGCGCCGTCGGACGCAGCGTCTGGAACCGCGATGATTTCGGCCGAGGGGGCCAGCGCCCGCGCCACGCCGGCGTTCCAGCCGGAGACGCGCACGCTCCACATCTCGACCTCGCGCACCATGGCCTCAGGAGCGACCCGCGACACCACGAACACCGGCATCGCGGCGGGATGATCGGCCCGCTCGACGAAGGGCAGCCGTGCGATGATCTTCGGCGCGCCGTCGTCCTCCAGCGCATGCCACCATGGCGTGCGGCTCGACGTCGCCGACACCAGCGCGAGATCGCCGCGCGAGCCCGCCACCGCCTCGACCGCCGCCTCGGCGGAAAAATGCGGCACGAACGGCACCACGAAGCCGAAATGGAAGCGCGCCGAATCCCGCATCGCCGGCTCGCCCGGCGAGAGGTCGGCGTGGACCGCGAACGGCGCCTGCACATAGGTGAAGGTGGCGATGATGACGCGCCAGATGCCCTCGATGGTGTCGAGCGGCAGGATGCCGCGATGGCGCTGCACCAGGCGGCGCATCATGTCGGCCTCGCGCGCGGGGCGGAAGGCGGAGCCTACCTCCTGCGTCTTCTTCACCGAGATCAGCCGGTCGATGATGTCGGCGCGCTCCATCAGGAGGCCGTGGACCTCGGCGTCGATGCGATCGATTTCCTGACGCAGCTCCTGCAACGAGGGCGGCGCGGACGGAGCGTTGGACATGGTCGGCTATCCGCGAGGGCCGGAGGGGCGGCTGGCGCCCTGTTTGGCGTGACGGGCATGAATAAGCACCAAGGCCGGCGAAAGCAAAGAAAACATTATTTCTCAAGCGCGCCGGGGGCTCTGAATTGGAGGCAGCCCGGCCGCGCATCAGCCGCCATCTTGACGGCAGGCCGTCGCGGGACTACGTCTTGCTGGTTCCGTGGTCATTTGAGCCGGCCGGCTTGCAGCCACGTTAAAAAACTCGCTAAAAATGGCCGGGGACAACAGTGATCCCGGCCGAACCATTGTTCGGGCCGGTTTTTTTGGGCCTGAAGGTCTGGAGCCCACAATGTCCGAGCTTGCCGGGGTCACATCACGCGACGACGGGCGTGTGCGCGAGGTCGATCATCCATCTTCGCTGGTGGCGACATTCGGTCCCGACGAGCCGCTGCGGCTCGACTGCGGCGTCGATCTCGCCCCGTTCCAGATCGCCTATCAGGCCTACGGCACCCTCAACGCCGAGCGCAGCAACGCGGTGCTGGTCTGCCATGCGCTGACCGGCGATCAGCATGTCGCCAGCGTCCATCCCGTCACCGGCAAGAACGGCTGGTGGGGGACGCTGATCGGCCCCGGCCGGCCGATCGATACCGACCGCTTCTTCGTGATCTGCCCGAACGTGATCGGCGGCTGCATGGGTTCGACCGGCCCGGCCTCGACCAATCCGGCGACCGGCGCGCCGTGGGGGCTTGATTTCCCCGTCGTCACCATTCCCGACATGGTGCGCGCGCAGGCGATGCTGCTCGACCGGCTCGGCATCGACACGCTGCTCTGCGTCGCCGGCGGCTCGATGGGCGGCATGCAGGTGCTGCAATGGGCGGCGGCCTATCCGCATCGCGTGTTCTCGGCGCTGCCGGTGGCGACCGGCCCGCGCCATTCGGCGCAGAACATCGCCTTCCACGAGGTCGGCCGTCAGGCGGTGATGGCCGATCCCGACTGGCGCAGCGGCCGCTACTTCGCCGAGGGCACGCATCCGCGCCGCGGCCTCGGGGTCGCGCGCATGGCGGCGCACATCACCTATCTCTCGGACGCGGCGCTGCATCGCAAATTCGGCCGCCGCATGCAGGACCGCGACCTGCCGACCTTCTCGTTCGATGCCGATTTTCAGGTCGAGAGCTATCTGCGCTATCAGGGCTCGTCCTTCGTCGAGCGCTTCGACGCCAACAGCTATCTCTACCTGACGCGGGCGATGGATTATTTCGACATCGCCGCCGATCATGAGGGCGTGCTGGCGAAGGCCTTTCTGGGCACGCGCACGCGCTTCTGCGTGGTGTCGTTCACCAGCGACTGGCTGTTTCCGACCTCGGAATCGCAGACGGTCGTGCACGCGCTCAACGCCGCCGGCGCGCGCGTCTCCTTCGCCGAGATCGAGACCGACAAGGGCCACGACGCCTTCCTGCTCGATGTGCCGGAGTTTCTCGACATCGCCCGCGCCTTCATCGATTCGGCCGCGGTGGCGCGCTGCCTTGGCGCAGGACACCTCCCGTCATGAGCGAACAGAAGACATTGCCGCTGCCGGCCGTGCCGGGCGAGGGCCATCGCGTCGATCATCTGCTGGTCGCCGAAATGGTCGAACCGGGCTCGCGCGTGCTCGATGTCGGCTGCGGCGAAGGCGACCTGCTGCTGCTGCTGGAGAGCCGCGGCGTCGACGGCCGCGGGCTTGAGATTTCGCGCGAGGGCGTCAACCGCTCGGTCGCCAAGGGGCTCGCAGTGGTGCAGGGCGACGCCGACACCGATCTCGCCCACTACCCGGACGACTCGTTCGATTACGTCATCCTGTCGCAGACGTTGCAGGCGACGCGCCAGCCGCGCGAGGTGCTTGAGCACATGCTGCGCATCGGCCGCCGCGCCATCGTCTCGTTTCCAAATTTCGGGCACTGGAAGATGCGGCTGCAACTGATGGTCAAGGGCCAGATGCCGCGCACCGACAGCCTGCCGGCGACCTGGTACGACACCGCCAACATCCATTTCTGCACCATCAAGGATTTCGTCCAGCTCTGCGACGAGATCAATGTGCGGATGGAGCGCGCGGTGGCGCTCGACCCCTACGGCCAGCCGTTGCGCCTCAACGCGCCGTGGTGGTTCTGGAACCTGTTCGGCGAGCAGGCGGTTTTTCTGCTGCGCCGGGGCGACGGTGCGCGGCGCGGCTGAGCACTTGCCCGTTCGCGCTATATCACTGGATTCATGCGGGTTTTTCGCCCTGGCGGCGTTTCCGGCTGAGAAAGCCCTGAAAACAGCCCGCTATTCGCTTTCAGCCGTCATTTTCTGGCCACATCCGGCATGGTTTTAGGCCGCCGAAACCGTCCCCGAGGGGTGGGACGGGTGGGGATCGGGGGTCCCAAACCAGGATGGATTATGTTTCCACGTATTGCGTTCCGTCTGCCGTTGCGTCTCACCGCACTGATTTTGAGTTCTGTCGCCATCATCGCCTTCGCAGCGCCGGTTGAGGCAAGGCCGCTTCATCACGGCAAACAGCAGGCCCGCGCCCATCATGGCCACCACGTCCAGCACCGGGCGCAGCGCCGCCATCGCCATGCCGCGCCGCGGCGGCATCACCGCTCCCATCGTGCCCGGCATCACCGCGCCCGCGTGAGCGCCGTCAGCAATGCGCAGATGCAGAATTTCCGCAACGCCAATGCCAGCCTGATGCAGCCGCAGGCGAGCTTCGGCGGCTCCGGCCTCGTCGCCGAGGCGCGCCGCCATATCGGGCGCAATCCGACCGGCCGCGCCAGCCTGTGGTGCGCGCGCTTCATGAACATGGTGCTGGAGCGCTCCGGCCATCGCGGCACCGGCTCGGACATGGCGCGCTCGTTCGCCAGCTATGGCCGCCGCGTGTCCGGCCCGCAGGTCGGCGCTATCGCGGTGATGTCGCGCGGCCGCCGGGGCGGCCATGTCGGCGTCGTCAGCGGCGTCGATGCCAAGGGCAACCCGATCATCGTCTCGGGCAATCACGGCCGCCGCGTCGCCGAGGCGGTCTATTCCAAGAGCCGCGTCTACGCCTATGTGGTGCCTAATTGAGCCGCGTCAGCGTATCGCCGGGGGCCATCGCGCCTCCGGTGACGACCTCGGCATAGATGCCGCAGTCCGCGTGTCCGAGCGTGCGCATCAGGGTGTGCGGGATATTGAGATCGCGCTTCGCCGTCGCCGGATCGACATTGGTGGCGGCGCAGCGCTTGATGCGCTTGACCACCTTGAGGCGGGCCTGCCCGATCGCCAGCGTCGCGCCGACGAGGTCAAGCTCGTGCCAGGCCGGCCAGCCGGTGACGTAGACATTGGCGCGGAAGCGTAAGGGATCGACCGGCTGCCCCACTTCCTGGGCGATCGCCGCGAGGCTGCCGAGATTGATGATCGACACCACCTTGGGTTCGTAATCCGAAAAATTGTGCCCGTCGGCCGCCAGCAGCCGCGGCGGGCCGCGCAATTCCTTTGCGCAATAGGCGGTGAAATAGCTTTCGATCGCCTGCCGCCCCGCCGCGGTGGCGAGATCGCCGCGCGCCACCTCCATGCCCTCGTGCCGGATGCTGAGAACATGGCTGGCGTCGTCGTAATGCGTCTGCAGCGCCGCCAGCCGCTCGTCACGCATCAGCATCAGGAAATAGGTCTTGGCGAAATGCTTCGGCGCCGCCGGATCGAACCCGATCGGGCCGTTCTCGATGGCGTAGCGGCGGTCGGCGGCGAGCATCTCGCCCGGCGTCAGTCGGGCGCTGGCGAGCGGCTCGGGCGACAGGCCCTTCACCGGGTAGCGGTACAGGGCGGTGATGGTGGCGGGCGGCGTTTCGGATCGGGTGTCGGACATGGCGGGCATTTTTAGCGGATTTTGAGCGAGCGCCTAGCTGCTGATTTCAGCAGGCCGCCTCTTTTACAGCCAAAGTCGAATGCCCACATGAGGTCCAAGCGGGCGCGTGGCCCGTGAATGCCGCCCGAGTTGATGGACATCAATGCGGGCGATCATCCACCCAATGACGATGTCATCCCCCGTGCCTTCGGGGCGGGAGGGGCAGGCCGAGGGATCAGGTAACAATGAATATCGAGAAATACACCGAGCGTGCGCGGGGGTTCGTCCAGTCGGCGCAGGCGCTGGCATTGCGCGAGGGGCACCAGCAGTTCTCGCCGCTGCACATTCTGAAAGTCCTGCTGGACGACAATGAGGGGCTGGCCGGCGGACTGATCGACCGCGCCGGCGGCAATTCGCGCGCGATCCTCGCCGCCACCGAAGCCGATTTGAACAAGCTGCCGAAAGTGTCGGGCGGCGGCGCGGGGCAGATTTACCTCGCGCCCGCGACGGCGCGGGCCTTCGACGCCGCCGAGAAGGCGGCCGACAAGGCGGGCGACAGTTTCGTCACCGTCGAGCGGCTGCTGCTGGGCCTTGCCATGGACAAGGACAGCGAGGCCGGGCAGCTGCTCGCCAAGGGCGGCGTCACGCCGCAGAGTCTCAACGCCGCGATCGAGGCGCTGCGCAAGGGCCGCACCGCGGATTCGGCGTCGGCCGAGAATGCCTACGACGCGCTGAAGAAATACGCCCGCGATCTGACGCAGGCGGCGCGCGACGGCAAGCTCGATCCCGTCATCGGCCGCGACGAGGAAATCCGCCGCACGATTCAGGTGCTGTCGCGGCGCACCAAGAACAACCCCGTGCTGATCGGCGAGCCCGGCGTCGGCAAGACTGCGATCGTCGAGGGGCTGGCGCTGCGCATCCTCAACGGCGACGTGCCGGAAAGCCTCAAGGACAAGAAGCTGCTGTCGCTCGACATGGGCGCGCTGATCGCCGGCGCGAAATATCGCGGCGAGTTCGAGG
>JBEBWH010000040.1:0-14292 GCA_040392305.1 Bradyrhizobium sp.
TCAGCTTCAGCGATACTTGCGAGCAGGTACCGGCCGTTGCGCCGATCTTCTTCGCTTTAGCGATATCCTTGTAACTGGCGATGCCGCTTGCCTCGGTCGCCAACAGACCTGAGCCCTGAGCGTTGTCCAACTCCCATGAAATGATCTTGAGAGGAATGTTCTGCCCGAGCGCAAACACAAAGGCGAGGCCGGTGACGATCTGATCGATGCTGCCGCTCTTCAGCGCAGCGAGCAAGGGACCGCCGCTCGTGAACCAGTGTATCTTCGGATCGAGGCCATGCTTTTGATAGATGCCAAGATCGGCGGCGATATAGGTCATAAAGTAGCCCGCGCTCGGACCTCCGATATTGATCGGAATGAGATCCTTAGAAGGCGCATTCTGGGCTGTTGCGGCGCTGGTCGACATAAGAAGACCAAACGCAATTCCCATCAAACTACGAAATTTCATTCTTTCCTCCTGGCCGCTTTGGATTGTGTCGCTCCCGATTTTTTCGTGAGGCTAACCGCTGAAGCGGGCATCGACAATTGCATATTGCAATCAAAAACGTTGCGTGCCGTGCAAGGTGACATCGACCGTTCCAGCATCGAATCCTGTCGCTCGACAGCGAACACAAAATAAATCTGGCAGCGAGTACGATCGCTCTCGTACGGCTCTTACTGCAGCCCGGAACCGCTCCATGGAGCAGGGCGCCAAAGCCATCGAAGCCGCATCACTCGACACGTTCATCCTACCGAGATGGCGCCATGACAGAATCGGACAGAATGTAGAATGTCGCGCGGCCACATCGTCGGGTCGCGGCGGGATCGGCCGACAACAGCCAACGCCGACAATCACCGCCGCCCCACATACAACCCCTGCGGGCGGCCGTCATTCGATATCTCGAACTGCACGTGGCGCAGTTCACACAGTCGCAGCTATTGCGCGGAGACTGATAAAGCAAGGCCCACCCCATGGTCGCAAGTTTACTTGCGACAGCTCGTCACAGAGATAGCCCGGCTTCAGCTCAGCGGGCCAATTTTCGGCCTGCAAGATAACGGCCGCTCTACCCGGCTGCCGCCGCCACAGCTTAGGGGATCGCCACCAGAAACAGGCCTGCGGTGGACGCCAGACATACGGTTGCCGAGGTGAAAGCGGCCAATGCCGCATGTGGCGCGCCGATCGCGCCGCACGTATCGAGCCGACGCATTCGCACCGAGCCGATCACTGCAAGCAGAATGGATGCTCCCACCAGGATCGCCGACGTGACGCCGAGCCATGCCGAATGCATGATGACAGCATCTCTGATGAGCAGAAAGCTGACAACCAGCATGGCGAATGCGGTTCTATGCCATGCCAGCGATGTCCGCTCGGGTTGTAGACCTGGATCGCGCGCCACGACATCACGCCGGCAGCAGCAGAAGACCGAGCCCAATCGCGATACTCGAGATCATGGCGCTTACCACAACCAGATCCCATCGAGACATCAGCGGCCGCTCGTGCCGCATCGCAATCTCGTGAGACCTCCACCGCAGATAGGCGGTGATCGCCATCAAGCCGCCGAGGAACGTTATGCCTATCGCAACGAAAAAATTCAGCGAGTGCGGACCAATGCCGGGCGCAAACTGCCGAAACAGAACGCCGCCGCCCACCACCGCCAAAGCAGTCCGGATCCAGGCAAGAAACGTGCGCTCGTTAGCCAAACTAAACCTATAGTCAGGCTCGCGTCCTTCCTGCTGCCAACGTGGGCGAATCACAGAACCGTCCTCCTTGCAGGCCCGCCAAACTCCAGCCGCCGCATAAAATCACGCGGAGACAAGCCTCCGATGCTAATCAAGCTACGCTGCCGACCGGATTCATGTCCAATGCGCTTTTTATCGCCTTCCGATGCCAAATACGCATCGGCGGCCGCAGGCGAACTTTATCCGTTCGCCATCGCCTTAGCGGTCAGGCTTGCGGAGCAGACACGAGTTCAAGGAAACGGCGATGCTCATCCGCCGTCATATGCTGAACGAATTCCTTGTAGGGATATCGTCCGTCCAGCACTTCCTGCTTATACTGCTGAAGGCCCTTCACGATCTCGGACCGAATATCGACGAAAGCGCCCTCATGCTTGGGCTTCGGGAAGGCGCTGTAGCCGACCACATCGCTGCTCGCGATATAGATTCCGTCCGGCGACGGTCCGCCGCCAACGCTGATGATCGGCACCGGCATCGTCCGCGCGAGGTATTCAGTGATCTCGACCGGAACATATTCCAGGATGATCGCGAAGACGCCTGCATCCACGAATGCGCGCGTGTCGTCGATGATCTTGGCGGCCTCGGCGGCGGTGCGCCCCTTGAAGCCATAGCCGCTCTGCTCAAGCTTGCGTGACGCCTGCATGCCCATATGTCCCATCACGGGAATTCCGGCGCGCACAATCTCGGCGACTTTCTTCGCCGTATGCCGATTGCCTTCGCATTTTACGGCATCGGCGCCGCCCTCGGCGATCAAACGCGCAGCATTCCGGATCGCGTCTTCGACGGAGAAGTGATAGGTCATGTAAGGAAGATGCCCAACGGTCAGCCCGTAGGGGGAGGTCCGCGTCACCGCCTGCGTCAAAACAAGCTGTTCTTCGAAGCGAACCGTCATCGGCGTCGGATGGCCGAGCAAAGACATCGGACCGGCATTGCCATTGATCAGAAGATCGAAGCCGATTTCATCCGCGATGACTGCCATCGGGGCGTCGTAAACACCGAGCGCAACAATCAGCTCTCCACGATCCTTCTTGGCCTGCAGGCTTTTGCAGGTGACTTTCTTACGCTGTTCGGCTGGCTTGCTCACTGGACTTTCCTCACTGTTCGAAGAACAAACGAAATGAAAATTCATTCGGTACAATTAAAATCGGACCTGTGCTGGCCGGCTAATCCGCCACATCGCGAGCCAGAACCCCTAGGGCGTCCAGCCTTTCCTCGGCGTTCCCTGCGGAATGCACTCGTCCGAAAATGCGCGGATTAAGCCTCGTAATCGCCACAGCGGCACATGTCGCGTCGGGGATGACACCGATCTTGCTGACCCGCATCTTCACCCAGGAGGCGCCGAAGCGATCGAGAATGACATTCGACATCTGCTCGGCAAGGTGCTCGATCAGATTGAAGTGACGGCTGATCGCCAGCCTTTTCAAGGCATCGGCCACGGCCGCATAGTCGATCGTATCCTCGACCCGGTCGCTCCTGAAACAGGTCTGCGCCGCCAACCCCATCTCTACGTTCAGGACGATCGCCTGCTGTCGAACCTTCTCTTGCGGGTAGACACCGATGCTGGCCGGAATCCTGAGATCCTCGATGATGACGCGGTCGCCGCTCAGCGCTTCACCGGAGTCGGAATATGCGTTCATGTCAGCTCCGATTGGCTGCCAGCCCGGCAAGTACGCGGCGAACGATCATCGGCAGCAGGACGGCCTTGCGCTCTCCCAGATTCAGACCTTCCAGCACCTGGGTCACCGCCTCGACCACACGCCGGTTGGTATCTTCAGGCGAAGCTGTCCGAGCGACAGCAGGTGCCGACGCATTCTTGGGGCGCTCCGCGGAGGACTCCGCAGCGACAGCCTGTTTGGCCGTTCCGGGACCATCCAAACGAATGGAAAGTTTCAGGGCCAGCTCGCGCGCCTCGTCGGTCACGGTGCAGTTCTGAGGCAGTGTGACGTGGCCCTCGTTCCGCGATGCGGCGGATCGTATATCGTCGCTGGTGACGAACCGACGCGGCAAAATCCTGTCAAGACGACTGGACATTTCTCAAGTTCCTTCTGCGATAGCCGCGAGCTTCGACCGGTTGGAGCGCACCGCCTGAATCAGCGCTTGCAGCAGGGGATCGCCGGACACCGCACCCCTGAACTGCGGCGCAACAGCACAGCTGGCCGTGGCTGCGGCCCTTGCTATTGTGACAGGCGCTGTCGGCGCCTGCGGCACATCGATCACGACGGGCGGCGGCGCCTCGCGCTCGCGCTGTGCCGGTCTGGTGTCCTGCTGCGTCTGCCGGTCCGGCTGCTTGATGCGCAAACCGAGGTCGTGCGCCGTTTCGCGCGCCGCGTCGGTGATGACCATCCCGTCGACTTGCACGATTTCGACCGCGCCGGCGGCGGCCATATCTTCCACCTCCCGCGCGGTCAGGAAGCGCTTCGAGACAAAAGCCCTCTCCTGGGACGGACGAAAATACGCCATTCTTCTTCCGCTCTTCTAGGCTTCCACAGGGGTACGGCTCAGACGCGCCAATACTTGCGCCACGATCTCATCGATATTGGGCTCCCGCTCGACAACTCCCGCCGCCTCGGGCCGCCCCACGCTTGCCGGCGGGGGCTCGACTTCCCACGCAACGCGCTTGCGGTTGATCAGATGCGTAACCGTTATGTTGTCGCCGACGATCGCGCCGCCCATACCTCCCGTGCCGAGCGTCAACGATGGAGTGAAACGGCAGGTTTGGCCGATGCTGCCGAGCGTCGACATGGAGTTCACGATCACGCGGAAGGCAGGCAGCCGCGCAGCCATCTGTTCGACCTGCGCCGCGTCCCGCGAGTGAATCACCGCGGAATGTCCATCCCCGCCGAACCTGAGAATCTTCAGGCATAGATCAAGCCCTGCCTGCGCACCGCCGGCCGTCGCGAAGCCCAGCACGGATGTCAGCTTCTCGCGGGAGAAGGGATGATCCTTGCCCACCCCTTCGAGAGGCACAACGAGCACGCGCGTGCCGGCGGGAATTTCCATGCCGACGACTTTGGCCAGCGCCGCCGCCGTTTGCCCGACGGAGCGCGCGTTGATGCCGCCATCGGGATGGAACAGCAGTGACGCCAGTTTCTGATGATATTCGGCAGGAACCCAATACGCGCCCTGTCCCTCCATCCGACTGCGCAGCTCGGCCGCGATCGGCTCATCGGCAATCACCGCTTGTTCGGTGGCGCAGATGAGACTGCAATCGAACGACTTGCTATTGACCAGGTCGCGTGCGGCTTTGGCGATATCGGCGCTGCGATCGACCCATGCAGGGACGTTGCCAGGCCCGACGCCATAGGCCGGCTTGCCCGTGCTGTGCGCGGCACGGACCATCGGCCCGCCGCCCGTGGCGAGAATCACGTTAACGGCATAGTGGCGCAGCAGCTCCTGTGTCCCGGCATAAGAGGAGCCGTCGAGAGAACTGATGAGGCCGGATGGCGCGCCGGCGGCCTCCGCCGCGCGGGCAATGATGTTGACGGCTTCGCCCGTGCATTTCGCCGCCGAAGGATGCGGCGAAAATACGATGCCGTTTCGGCCCTTGAGCGCAATCAGCGCCTTGAAAATCGCGGTGGAAGTCGGATTGGTCGAGGGCGTCAGCGCGGCCACCACCCCCATCGGCTCGGCGATGACAAGCATCTTCTTCGCTTCATCGCGCTCGATGACGCCGACGGTCGGAACCTCGCGAATCGATTCCCAGACGTTGCGCGCCGCGAATTCGTTCTTCAGCACCTTGTGTTCGGGATTTCCGTAGCCGGTTTCCTCATGCGCCATGTCGGCGAGCCGCCGGGCCGCCTCGAAGGACGCCCTGGAAACCGCTTCGCATACGGCATCCACGGTCGCCGACGATGCCCTGGCGAATTCTCGCTGCGCCTCACGGCATCGCTGGGCCAAACGCCTTGCCTGATGAATGGCCTTCAGATCCTTATCGAAGTCACTTGTCATGCGCCCGCCTCCTTCGACTTCGCAAAGCTCAGCTTGCCGGCCACCGCCGTGGAATCGATGATACCGATAATCGTAGCGTCCACCGGCGCCGAGCGGGTGTCGTCGAGCTCTCGCGCAGCGCTGCCCTCCGCGACGATCACAAGCTCGCCCTCTCCGGCGCCGACGGCATCCACCGCGACGAATGGCTCACCCACAGGCTTGCCATCGGGCGCGGAACGCCTCACAAGCAGCAGCTTGCGACCGTGCAGTCTCTCGTGCTTGACAGTCGATACGACAGTTCCGGTCGTTCTGCAGATCAGCATGCGCAGCTCCTGATTCTACTTGTCGATGCCGGAGATGGCTTCGATGGCCGCAACCGATGCAAGCTGCGCCGTGCGAGCTTCGGCCTCGGTGCCTGCCATGAACAGGCGACCGAACCGGCCAACGTCACGCAGATCGACGAGGCGGACATTCGCGGACTTCTCGGCCTCGTTCGCCGCGATGTCGATATACGCGGCCGGCGTCACCTCGAGCACGAACAGCGCTTCGCCGGGGACAAGCATGCTGCCGCGACGGGAGCGGTTGATCAGCTGCGCCTGATAAGGAGACACGTTGGTGATTACCTGGACCGAGGCAACTCTTGGCCGGATCCGGTCCTCCTCCCGCATGCCCAGGCGCTCCAGGATGGTGCGCCCCGCTTCGCGGACCGCCTCCTGAGATTCGGAGTGAACCTCCAGCATGCCGAACTCGCGCTCAACGATCTGCACGCCGGGCTTCACCTCCGTCGCCTTCACCGCCATGTCGACGACGCGAAACACCTCGTTGCCTGGCGCAAGCTCGACATACAACTGAGCCATGCCCGCGACCGGAATATCGCCCGCAGTCACCGTACCGAAATACGCAGCGTATTGAGGTTGCATACGGTCGATGAAGAAGTATGCGCGCAGCTGCAGATTGCTTTCCTTGGACATCTAGCCTCCTCACTCAAGCTGGCGGACGCCTGTTACTTGCCCTGGGCCTTGGGCGAGGGAAGAATCACATGCAGGTCGCCATGCGGCCGCGGAATGACATGGACCGACACGAGTTCGCCAACGCGCTTTGCAGCCGCCGCGCCGGCATCGGTCGCCGCCTTCACCGCGCCGACGTCGCCGCGCACCATGATCGTGCAGAACCCGCCACCAATCAGCTCCTTGCCGAGCAGCTGCACGTTCGCCGCCTTGACCATGGCGTCCGCGGCCTCGATCGATCCGACAAAACCACGGGTCTCAACGAGGCCCAATGCGATGCTTTCGATTGCCATTCGTCCTTTTCCTTCCATTAAAGGGGGTTGGACGTCGCGTCAGAACACCTGCGCGACGCTCAATTAGAGAGTGCCGTTAGGGGCACCATTCAGCCGCGCCACGATGTCGCCGAGCTTCTCGTCTCCAATCGTCAGCGTATGCGCGGGACCTGGAAATGCAGTCGATTCGACGCTCTCTTTGAACAGTCGAAACCCGTTGCGCGCCGCCTCACCGAGCGCGGCGAACTTCTGCACGAATTTGGGAGTGAACTTTTCGAACAGACCCAGCATGTCCTGGGTCACGAGACCTTGGCCGTCACAGCAGCCACCGGCGCCGATACCGATCGTCGGGATCGGAACGAGCTCAGTGATCGCCGCCGCAATGCGATCGGGGATACATTCAAGCACGAGAGCAAAGGCGCCTGCCTCCGACAGTGCGAAAGCATCGTGGATGATGGCAATTGCCGACTGCGCATCCTGCGCCTGCGAGCGATAGCTTCCCGTCCGCGCGGCGATGACTTTCGTCAGTCCGACATGGGCGACAACCGCGATACCAGCCTTTGTTAGAGCGCTCACGATCGGGATCAGATCGGCGCTGCCCTCGATCTCCACCGCATCGGCGCCTCCTTCACGGATGAGGCGACCTGCGTTTTGAACGGCATCGGCCGGCGTCGTGTACGAGAGAAACGGCAACGAGGCGAGAATCAGGCTCGACGACACCGCCCGACGCACCGCGCGGGTGTGATACACGACCTCATCCACCGTTACCGACAAGGTGTTGTCGCAACCCATGCCGACGCTTGCGAATGCATCGCTCACAAATACGATATCGATCCCCGCCTGTTCGGCATAGACCGCAAACGGATAGTCGTAAGCCGTCACGAGCGTAATGGGAGCGCCGCCGCCCTTGCGGGAACGGATCGATGCGGGCGTAACCTTCCGACGACTATTTGACAACGTGTCGACCATGTCTTGCGTAGTTCACTGCTGGGCGGGATTCGAACTTGATTGACCCGACGGTAGCAGCGCGAGACGATGCAGCCCAATGCATTTATAGGTCGATTTCGTTGCATCGGACGCAAGTCAGGTTGATTGCGTCGCACGCATCGTATCCTGCAATACAATGCATTGGAGGGGCTTCCACGCAACTGATACTCACTTCGGTATTGTCCACCGGAGTTTTCTTCTATGAGCAACACGTCCGCCGCCAAGCGCAACAAAGTCACCGTCAGGTCCATCCTGAACAAGAAAGCCAACAAGGAGCGCATCGTCGCCCTCGGCGTGTACGATGCGCCGATGGCAGCCATTTCCGATGAGATCGGCTTCGATATGCTGATCAATGGCAATGCAGGCCCGATGTCCTTGCTCGGACACAAAACCCCGATGACCGTGCGTTTCGAGGAGCAGCTTGTCCTGACGCAAGCGGTGAGCCGCGTCACCAAATACGGCATGGTCGTTGGCCACATGCCGTACATGACCTATCACTTCTCCAGCGAGGACGCGGTGCGAAATGCCGCGCGCCTGATCGCGGAGGGCGGTGCCGACGCCGTCAAGTGCGAAGGCAACCGGCATACCGCACAGAAAGTCGCCGAGATCGTGCGCGCCGGCATTCCCGTGATGGGACATATGGGCATGCAGGCTTCGCGCAAGCTGGAGCAGAGCGGCTACGGCTTCAAGGGACGCACTGCCGACGAAGCGGCCAAGATCGTCGAGGATACGCGCGCATTTGTCGACGCCGGCGTGTTCGCCGTGATCATCGAATATGTTCCGGTGGAGATCACTCAGTACCTTGCCGAAACGCTGCCGATCCCGGTGATCAGCGTCGGCGGCGGCGCATCTCCCGACGGCATCTATCTCATCAGCGGCGACGCGGTGGGCTACAGCGCCTTCCCGCGCCCCAAGCACGAAGGAAGTTTCGTCGATGTCCGGCCGCTGATTCAGCAAGGTCTGCGTCAGTACAAGGATGAAGTTCTGTCGAGACAGTATCCGTACCCGGAGTTCGTGCAGCACATGACGCCGCAAGAACACGACAAGTTTCTTGAGATCGTCGAGAGCGCTCCCGTCTAGAACGCAAGGAGACGACGCGGCGATGACTGACCAGAGCACAATAAGCGAGCAGCGACCCGTGGAAACTTCTGTCACTCAGCCGAATGCCGGTTATCGCAATCAGATCCGCGAATCGCTCCAGGCGGGTAAATTCTATTACACCCTGGAGTATGTCCCCGATCTGAGCGACGCCGGGCCAAAGGCCATGGATGAGCTCAGACGCAACGCCGAACTACTGGGACGAGATCCGCGCATCTCAGGGGTGAACATCGGCGATCGCGTCAAATCGCTCGATTCACTCGACACCGTCGGTTGCGGCCGGGTCGCGGCGGACGCCAGCGGAAAGGTTCCGCTGCTCCATCTGGCCGGCAAGAACCGCACACCCAGCGAGGCGCGCGCCGTCATCGACCGCGCGCTGTCGCAAGGCTTGGAGAACATGCTGCTCCTCACCGGCGACGGCATCATGGAACAGCGGGCCGAACGCTTCCGCTATCAGGAATCGATCAATGCGATTCGCGACGCCAAGCGCATGGCGCCGGGCTGTCTGGTTGCCGGCGCCATTTCGCCTTTCAAGTATCGAGAGGAAGAACTGGCCAATCAGTATCTCAAGATGGCCAAGAAGGTGAACGTCGGCGCCGACTTTCTGATTACGAATTGCGGCTGGGATATGCGCAAGCTGGAGGAGCTTGCGTGGTATCGCGACGCGCGCGGCTTTCGTACTCCGCTGGTTGCGAATCTGCTGATGCCGACCATGGGCTGGGCGCGAGGCATTCATTCGCGGCGACTGCCCGGCGTGTTCATGTCGGACGATCTATTCCAGAAGATCTGCGATGAGCACGCACAAGGGAAGGGCGAGGCGAAGCGCATGGCCTGGAATCGGCTGGCGCTGCAGATCGTCGGCGCACAGCACCTTGGCTATGCCGGCGTCCACATGAGCGGGGTCGACACCTACGAAGACCTTTGCGCAGCAATCGAGACAGCCGAGGGTCTCGCTCGCGAGCTGCCCTCGCTGGCGGCATGGCAGGAGGCCTGGAACGAGGCTCATCGCCTGTCCGACGGACGCACGGTCGATTTCGCTCCCCCAGGCGGGCTCTATCTGTTCAGCGCGAAGCCCACTCCCGGAAGTCTGGACCGTCTCCCCGCATTCGGCGATGCGCAGCCGACGGAGGCGGAGCTCGCCAAATACTCCCGCATGAAATCGCTGCATGATGTTGCGTTCGAGGAGGGGACTGTTGGTGCGTCCGTGATGGGCCTGGCGGTCCGTGCGCTCGACAAAACGGCGATCGGCCGTTCCGCCCTCCTCCAGTTGGAAAAGGCTACAAAGCAGGCCGCTCTCGGATGCGAGACCTGCGGCTTCTGTCGTATCGAATATCTTTTCTACAACTGTCCCGAGACCTGTCCAAAGGGGCTTGCCAATGGACCATGTGCCGGCACCGACGAGAACACCTGTGAGTTCAAGGACCGTGAATGCATCCACAATCGGAAGTATCGTCTGGCCAAGAGCCAGGGGCGGCTCGACGAACTGGAGCGCACGGTCGTTCCCCCGGTCGAAGGAACGCGAGGGACCTCCTCTTGGGTCAACCATTTCAAGGGCAAGACGCCGAAAGTGGAGTGATTGCGAAGCCGGCCTAGCCGGCGCCCATCGTCTGAGATGGGGGAAACGCCTCGGGGCCGCCTGTCAGCGCTTCGAACGCCATGCCGATAAGCAACTCCGCGCCAGGCGCGAGCATTCTCTCGCGCAAGCGCACCACGCCCATATGCGTGGTCATATTCAAGGGCACGGTGAGCTCGATCTCCTCAAGAAGCTGATTTTCGATTGCCTCGCGGAAGCCGAGCTGAGGCCCGATCACGATCAGGTCGCTACGAATCGCAACCCGTTCAAGCGCCCGCAGGTTATCGCATTGCACCGCGAACAGGGTGTTCGGATCGCCTTCGAACTCCAGCCACTGCGTGAATTCCGCCAAGCTTATATCCGGCAATTTGAACGAACCGATCGCGAATCGCAGCAGCTCATGCGGGGAGATCTTCTGAACCGTAGCCGGATGATTTTTGCGGGCGTACATCCGGAACGGAAGCTCCGGCAAGGCATCTATGACGAGCCGGTCGCCCGACACCAGCTCCCGTGTATCTCCGATAAAGAAGTCGAGCTCGTCAGATTCCAGCAACCTGAGCAGGTTCCGCCAATGAGTAATTTCGACACGAGTACGAATAGCAGGATGATCGCGCGTGATGCGCGTAAAAATCGGCTCAACCAGTATCGCAGCGGGGATCGGTCCCAGCCCGATTGCGACCTCTCCGAACTCGTAGGCACGCATGCGTCCGACGTCGCGCTTCAGGCTTGCTATTTCGATCAGCATCCGCTCGCCGCGACTGACGACAAGCTTGCCATATGCGGTAGGCGTGATCTTGCGCTGACCGCGATTGAACAGCTCGACGCCGAGATCTTCTTCCAGCGACTGGATGCTACGGCTGAACGCAGGCTGACTCAGATGGACCGCTTCCGCAGCCTGCGCGAAGCTGCCGTGCTTGGCCAGAGCCACAACGTTCTTCAATCTCCTAAAGTCCATTGAATGATGTCCCCATGCTGACCGAATCCTCCCCGACTGATCCGAACTCATCCCAGTCTGCGCTCTCTAACCGGGAGCTGTCAGAGCATGATATCATTTCAGAACGCCAGTATCTGAATCATCTTCAGCATATCCTTGAGCATGGCGAACACAAAGAGGACAGAACCGGCGTAGGCACACTCTCCACGTTCGGCCTCCAGATGAGGTTTCCGCTCCACAGCCGGTTTCCTTTGTTCACCACCAAGCGGCTGCACCTGAAGTCGATCATCTATGAATTGCTCTGGTTCCTGCGCGGCGAAACCAACGCACGATGGCTGCAGCAACGCGGCGTCTCGATCTGGGACGAGTGGGCGGGCGCCGATGGCGACCTTGGGCCTATCTATGGCAAGCAGTGGCGCCGCTGGAAGACGCCGGACGGACAGGAGATCGATCAACTCGCCAGCGTCATCGAGCAGCTGCGGACCACGCCCCATTCCAGGCGACATATCATCGTCGCCTGGAATCCGGCAGACATCAAAGAGATGGCACTGCCGCCATGTCATGCGCTGTTCCAGTTTCACGTTTCGAACGGCCGGCTTTCCTGTCAGCTGTATCAGCGCAGCGGGGATATGTTTCTCGGCGTCCCGTTCAATATCGCTTGCTACTCTCTGCTCACGCTTATGATTGCGCAGGTGGTGAACCTCAAACCGGGAGAGTTCGTTCACACGCTGGGCGATGCGCACATCTACGCCAACCACGCTGAGCAGGTTCGGCTGCAATTGTCGCGCGCGCCACGCCAGCTACCAACAATGCACCTCAACCCGAATGTGCAGGATCTGTTCGCGTTCGTTTTCGACGACTTCAAGCTCTACGACTATGATCCCCATCCAACCATCTGGGCTCCGGTTGCGGTGTGATCCGGCGCGCGCGTCCCAATTTTCGATACACACGTTCGCGGGAGACTCGATGGCGTCACCCACTTAAGCAGCCCGGCTGACGGATCTGTGGATGACGCAGGAGCGTCGCCTGCACGGTCATGGCTCCCGTGACAACAACAGTCTTCGCTATCGTCGGCCGATCTTGGAACTGAAATCTTCAATCGCCGTCATTTTGGAATCGTGTTCTCGAGAGTCGGCCGAGAGTGATCGTTTTCAAAACCTCTTGCCGAACAAGCATGACTATCCTTCATCAAAAATATTGCGCTTTATCTGGAAGCCGTCCGGACAATGACGGCGCATCGCGATGGAGGAAACGTGAAGATCTTGTACGGAATGAAATCGCCTCTCTTGACCGGACTCGCTCTGGCCCTCGGCTTAACTTTCGCCGGGCCGGCGACAGCACAAGGCAAAACAGACGGACCGATCCGGATCGGTGTCCTGACCGACATGTCTGGCGTGTTCGCCGACATTTCCGGACCCGGCGCGGTCACCGCGGTCAAGATGGCCGTAGAGGATTTCGGCGGCAAACTGCTGGGCCGCCCGCTTGAGGTGCTGATCGCCGACAATCAGAACAAGGCCGACATCGGTGCGGCGATCGCGCGCGAGTGGATGGATGAGAAGAACGTGGTGATGATCACCGATCTCATGAACACCGGCGTCGCCCTCGCCGTGATGGAGCTCGCCAGGAGCAAGAACCGCATCGCGATCGTCAACGGCGCCAGCGCATCGGTCATCACCAATGAAAAATGCGCGCCGAACAGCATCCACTACACCTACGACACCTACTCGTTCGCGAAGGGGACCGCGAACGCCGTGGTCAAGCGCGGCGGCAAGACATGGGCGCAGATCGTCGTCGATTACGCCTATGGTCATCAGCTCGCGCAGGACAGCCGCAAATTCGTGGAGCAGGCGGGTGGCAAGGTCGTGTCGGAAGTTCGTCATCCGATCAACACCAGCGACTTTTCCTCATTCCTGCTGCAGGCCGACAACTCCTCAGCTAGCGTCATTGCGCTCGCCAATGGCGGCGCCGACACCATGAACGCGATCAAGACGGCCGCCGAATTCGGCATCGGGCGGCGCGGCAAGAATCATGTCGTCGGCCTCTACATCAACCTTCTCGACGTCAAGGCACTTGGACTCGAAGCGGCGCAGGGGCTGCTGCTGACGGAAGCGTTCTACTGGGATCGCACGGATGAAACCCGTGCCTGGTCGAAGCGCTTCCTGGTAAAGTTCGGTAAAATGCCGACGTCGGCACAAGCCGGCAACTATTCCTCGACGATGCACTATCTGAAAGCCGTGCAGGCCGCCGGAACGCTGGATGCCGCAACGGTGATGGCAAAGATGCGCGAGACGCCGGTGAACGACTTCTTTGCGACCAACGGCAAGATCCGCATCGATGGACGCATGGTGCACGACATGTATCTTGCACAGGTCAAGAAGCCCGGCGAGTCGAAGGGAGCATGGGACCTTTACACCATTCTCGAAACGATCCCCGGCGATGAGGCCTTTCGTCCGCTGGCGGAGAGCGCCTGCCCCCTGGTGAAGAACTAGCCACTCCGGGCTGGACGCCAGCCTCCGGCCTGAAACGCTGCGCTGGAGGCGATCTCTTTTGCGGATCGCCTCTGCCCGCCGGAAGACCGAGCAAACGTCCGGATTGATCCGTTCAGCGGCCATCGCTGCAAACGATGCACTCGGTTATGAAGAGAGCCCTGAGCCAGCATCGCCAAACCGGACGCCATGCGCGCCTCGCGACGCGACGATCCTTCCGAACGACAATTCTCTGGAAAAATCTGGAGCGGGCGAAGGGATTCGAACCCTCGACCCCAACCTTGGCAAGGTT
>JBEBWH010000041.1:0-14237 GCA_040392305.1 Bradyrhizobium sp.
GGTGATGACGCTGACGGCGCTGGACTTCCTCGGTTTCGGTTTGCCGCCCGGCTCGCCCTCGCTCGGCGAGCTGCTCGCGCAGGGCAAGGCGAATGTGCAGGCGCCGTGGCTGGGGCTGGCCGGCTTCTTCTCGCTTGCGATCATGCTGTCGCTTCTGATCTTCATCGGCGAGGCGGTGCGCGACGCCTTCGATCCGCGCAAGACGTTCGGGTGACGGCATGGACCTTCTGACCCAGCCTTTGCTCGATGTCCGCGATCTTTCGGTGGCGTTCCGGAGTGCCGGCGAGACCACGCTCGCCGTGGACCGCATCTCGTTCCAGATCAAGCGGGGCGAATGCGTCGCGCTGGTCGGCGAGTCCGGCTCGGGCAAATCGGTCAGCGCGCTCTCCGTCCTCAAGCTGCTGCCCTATCCGGCGGCGTCGCATCCCTCCGGCGTGGTGCGCTTCAAGGGCAACGATCTGTTGGCGCTGGACGAGCGCGAGATGCGCGCCATTCGCGGCAACGATATCTCGATCATCTTCCAGGAGCCGATGACGTCGCTCAATCCGCTGCACACCATCGAGCAGCAGATCGGCGAGATCATGGCGCTGCATCGCGGGGTTCGTGGCGCGCGCGCGCGCAACCGCATCATCGAACTGCTCGATCAGGTCGGCATTCCCGATCCGCAGTCGCGCCTCGAGAGCTATCCGCACCAGTTGTCCGGCGGACAGCGGCAGCGGGTCATGATCGCGATGGCGCTGGCTAACGAGCCGGATCTGTTGATCGCCGACGAGCCTACGACCGCGCTGGATGTCACGGTGCAGGCGCAGATCCTCAAGCTCCTGTCCGACATTCGCGCGCGGCTGGGCATGAGCCTCTTGTTCATCACCCACGATCTCGGCATCGTGCGCCGCATTGCCGATACGGTATGCGTGATGAGCAAGGGCAGCATCGTCGAGCAGGGGCCGGTGGAGGATGTCTTCACCCGGCCGCAACACGACTATACCCGCGCGCTGCTGGCGGCCGAGCCCCGGCCGGACCCGGCGCCGCCGTGTCCTGAGGCTCCCGTTGTCATGTCGGCGGACGATCTGCGGGTGTGGTTTCCGGTCAAGCGCGGCCTTTTGCGCCGCACGGTCGGTCACATCAAGGCGGTCGACGGCGTTTCCATTTCGGTGCGGCAGGGCGAGACGCTTGGCGTCGTCGGCGAATCGGGGTCGGGCAAGACGACGCTCGGGCTCGCGCTGTTGCGGCTGATCTCGTCCGACGGGCCGATCGTGTTTCTCGGGCGCGACATTCAGGGGCTGCGCTTCAAGGAGATGCGGCCGTTCCGCCGCAATATGCAGATCGTCTTTCAGGATCCGTTCGGCTCGCTCAGCCCGCGCATGTCGATCGCCGAGATCATTGCCGAGGGCTTGAGCGTCCATCAGGCGTCGCTGAGCGAGGCCGAGCGCGAAGCGCGCGTCGTCAGGGCGCTGACGGAGGTCGGTCTCGATCCCGAAACGCGCTTTCGCTATCCGCACGAATTTTCCGGTGGCCAGCGCCAGCGCATCAGCATCGCGCGCACGCTGGTGCTTGAGCCGAATTTCATCGTGCTCGACGAGCCGACCAGCGCGCTGGATATGCTGCTGCAGGCGCAGATGGTCGATCTGCTGCGCGATCTGCAGCGGCGGCGCGATCTGACCTATCTGTTCATCTCGCACGACCTGCGCGTGGTCGCGTCGCTGGCGAGCCATCTCATTGTCATGCGTCACGGCAAGGTGGTGGAGGAGGGGGCCGCGGCGGACCTGTTCGCCGATCCGAAAAGCGACTATACGCGCGCGCTGTTCGCGGCGGCGTTTCGCGCCGAGGCGACGCCGGGCGTCGATCCGTGAGCGGCTTGTCGGATATCCGCGACCGCGCGGCTTCGGTCGTGCAGGATACGCCGGAACTGATCGCCAAGGGCTATCAGCGCTACGAGCGCCATCGCTTTGCGCCGGGGCGGGCTGCGGCGCGCACGCATGATCTGTTGCGGGGCGGCCGTGCCGTCGCCGTGATCGCCGTCGATCCTGTTCGTGATGCCGTCGTTCTCATCCGCCAGTTCCGCATTGCCGCGCATCTGGCGACCGGAAAGGGCGAACTGATCGAGGTGGTCGCCGGTCGTCTCGATCCGGGTGAAAGCGACGAGGCGGCGGCGCGACGTGAATGCGTCGAGGAGATCGGCGTTGCTCCGCAACGGCTGGTGCGGCTGTTTTCAGTGCTGTCCACGCCGGGGCTCACCGACGAATATGTGACGTTCTACCTCGCGGCGGTGGACGCCGATGCGGTGCCGCCGCATGCGGGCATGGCGAACGAGCACGAGGATATCGCGACGCTGGTGACGCCGATCGATCAGGTGATCGAGGCGGTCGCGGCGGGTCACATCGCCAATGGTCTCGCCGTGACCGGCCTGCAATGGCTCGCGCTCAATCGCGCGCGCCTGCCGGTTCTTCTGCGGGAAGCGGACTGAAGCCTCTTGTCTTGACGCCTTTCTTTAAGCGCGCCGGTTGCCGCCTCGCGCAAAGAACGCTTTACAGCCGCTTGATGCCGGTCACGTCGCTGCCGGCCGCCTTGATGCGGGTGACCGCGCCGCGGACCGGCTCGATGGCGGTGGCCATGTGAAAGGCGTTGGCGTGGACGATCGTCTGGCTGTCGCGTGCGATCGCCACATGCCCTTTCCAGAAGATCAGATCGCCGCGGCGCAAATGATGAATGTCCGAAAGCGGCAGGCTCGTGCCGAGCGCGCCTTCCTGCATGTCGCTGTCGCGTGGCGCGCGCAGGCCGCTGGCGCCGAGCGCGATCTGGACCAGCCCGGAACAGTCGATGCCGAGACTGGTTTTGCCGCCCCAGAGATAGGGCGTGCCGACGAAGCTTTCCGCGACGCTTACAAAGTCCTCGACATATTGCTCGCGGGCGATCAGATGCCGCGCTGGAATGTGATGGCCGGCCGGCGTGACGGCGAAGTCGTCCACGGTGCCGGAGATAGTGACCTCCGCGCCGAGGCTGAGCGTCGCGACGGGCGGCAGCTTGATCGACGGTCCCGGAAAGGCAAAGGTCCTCAGCGCGGCGACCTTGTGGGTCGGCGCCGGGCCGGGCGGCGTCAGCGCTGCCTCGGGCAGCCAGCCGACATAGCCGTCGCTGCCGAGCTGGCCCCAGACCCAGCCTTCCCGGCGGTCATAGACGGTGACGCGGTCGCCCTTCAGCGCTTCGGTGTCGAGTGCAGCGTCGGGCGATGGCGCGCGGCGCAGCGGCGCGGATGGCGCAGCCACCTCCCAGTCCGTGCCTTCGACGAAGCGCGCGGCCGCCACCTTGCCTTCGAGATATTTTGCAGCGAGATCGGGCCGCGCGGGCGTCAGTCGCGGATCATGCATAGCGGTTCTGCATCAGTTTGAAGATCGCGCGCGCGGCTTGGCATTCGCCGCCTTCGGGTCGCGCAGGCCGCGCGGTCGGCGTCCAGCCATAGATGTCGACATGCAGCCAGTTGGTCGATGCGTTGACGAAGCGTTGCAGGAACAGCGCGCAGGTGATCGAGCCGGCGAAGCCGCCCGAGGGCGCATTGTTGAGGTCGGCCACTTTGGAGTTCAGCCATCGGTCATAAGGCGGCCACAGCGGCAAGCGCCATAGCGGATCGTTCTCGGCCTCGGCGCAGTCGGCGAGGTCGGCCGCGAGCCGATCGTCGCGCGTATAGAACGGCGGCAGATCGGGGCCGAGCGCGACGCGCGCCGCGCCGGTCAGCGTGCCGAGATCGATCAGAAGGTCGGGCTTCTCCTCGTCGGCCAGCGCCAGCGCATCGGCCAGCACGAGGCGGCCTTCGGCGTCGGTGTTGCCGATCTCGACCGTCAGGCCCTTGCGCGAGCGGCAGATATCCAGCGGACGGAAGGCGTTGCCGGCAACGGCATTCTCGACCGCCGGAATCAGCACCCGCAGGCGAACCGGTAGCCTGGCATCCATGACCATCTGGGCGAGCGCCAGCACGTTCGCCGCGCCGCCCATGTCCTTCTTCATGATGAGCATGGCGCTTGACGGCTTGAGGTCGAGGCCGCCGGTGTCGAAGCACACGCCCTTGCCGACCAGCGTCACCTTCGGATGCGTCGCATCGCCCCAGGTGATGTCGATCAGCCGTGGTGCGCGGGGCGATGCCTTGCCGACGGCGTGGATCAGGGGAAAGCCCTCTCGCAGTTCGTCGCCGGCGATGCAGGCGAAGCGCGCATCGAAGCGGGCGGCAAGCGTTTCGGCGGCGGTGGCCAGCTCCTCCGGCCCCATGTCGTTGGCGGGCGTATTGATGAGGTCGCGGGCCAGCGCGGCGGCGTCCGCAAGCCGCGTTACCTCGCCGATATCGACGCCTTCCGGCGGCACCAGCCGGGCCGCCGGCTCATCGACCGGGCGGTAGCGCGCGAAGCGATAGCTGCCAAGCAGGAAGGCAAGCGTGGCGAGCCGGACGTCCTGCGGCCGATTCGCGAAGCGATAGAGGCCGGGCGGCAGCAGTCCCGGCAGTTGCCCCGGACGGAACGGGTCGCGCCAGGCGGCGTCCTCGTCGTCCAGTCCGAACAGCACCATGGCCAGCGCGCCCTGCGCATCCGGCAGCGCCAGATATTGTCCCGCCTTGGCGGTGAAGCCGGCGGCTTCGGCAAACCGCTGCTGTGCGGGCGGAAGTGCTGAGCGCAGGCGGTCCCAGTTCGAGGCGGTTGCAAAGGTGATCGGAGTAGCGTGCCCGGTCGGATCGGAGACGAAGATGGATTGCATGATGGCCTTTGTTCGGTCTGGAGACGCATCGATGAACGCGCCTTTTCGCCATTAACCGGATGTTAGGGTTAACAGTCTATTACACCCGCTCGTAGAGGTGCTTTCGCCAAACCACAGGTCAGTCATGCACGCGCAATCTTTTGCCCGGCTGTTCGGCTCCGTTGCGATCGTTGCGATACTGGCCGCAGGTCTGGGCGGATGCAAGACGTTCGGGTCCGCCGATATTACCGGCTCGCTTGGGCGTGGAACGGCCGCGGGTGAGGGCGACATGCATCGCGCTGTCGCCGCGCTTGGCGAACGCTATCGCGCCAATCCGCGCAATGCCGATGCCGCCTTGCGTTACGGCCAGGCGTTGCGCGCCAACGGCCAGCGCTCGCAGGCGGTCGCGGTGCTCGAGCAGGCGACCATCGCCATCCCCGGCAACAAGGCGCTGCTCGCCGCCTACGGCCGCGCTCTGGCCGAGAACGGCAATTTCCAGCAAGCGTTCGATGCGCTGAGCCGTGCACATACGCCGGAAAACCCCGACTGGCGCATTCTGTCCGTGCAGGGCACCGCCCTCGATCGCCTCGGTCGCCATGAAGATGCGCGCGGTTACTATGCGAGCGCGCTGAAGATCGCACCCAATGAGCCGACCGTGCTGTCCAATCTCGGCATGTCCTATCTCCTGACCAAGGAACTGCCGAAATCGGAGCAGGTGCTGCGGCAGGCTTATGTCAACGGCAAGGCCGACCCGCGGGTGCGGCAGAATCTGGCGCTGGTCGTCGGTCTTCAGGGGCGCTTCGCCGAGGCCGAGGACATCGCAGCGCGGGATCTCCCGGCTGCTGAGGCTGCCGCGAACGTCGCCTACCTCAAGGATATGCTGAAGAGCGATCGTGGCAGGGGCCGCGCCGCCGTCCTGGCGTCCGGCCGCTCATAATCGCTGATCGGCTGCGTCCCGGCGGCCGGCCTTCGGCCCGGCGCGGCTCTACTGCATCGCCGCGACCTTGATGCCGGTGGGGCCGAGAATCACCACGAACAGCACCGGAAGAAAGAACAGGATCATCGGCACCGTCAGCTTGGGCGGCAGCGCCGCCGCCTTCTTTTCCGCTGCAGTCATCCGCATGTCGCGATTCTCCTGCGCCATCACGCGGAGGGTCTGTCCGAGGGGCGTACCATAGCGCTCCGATTGCTGGAGCGCGAGGCAGACGGATTTGACACCGTCGAGACCGATGCGGTCGGAGAGGTTCTGGTAGGCCTGTTTGCGATCCTGCAGATAGGACAGCTCTGCCGTCGTCAGGGTCAGTTCTTCGGCGAGGGCGACCGAGTCCATGCCGATTTCTCCGCTGACTTTGCGAAACGCCACCTCGATCGACATGCCCGACTCGACGCAGATCAGCAGTAGATCGAGCGCGTTGGGAAAGGCTTTCTTGATGGATTGCTGACGCTTGGTGATCTGGTTCTTGAGGAATATCATCGGCGCCTGCATGCCGAGATAGGCGGCGGCGATGCACAGGCCGATTTTGGCTGCCAGCGGCTGCTGCAGCCGCGCAACCAGGAATATGTAGACGGCTGTCGCAACGAGGGCGACCAGCGGCGTGACCAGGCGGAAAAACAGGAAGGTGATGTAGGGGGCCTGACCGCGATAGCCGGCCATGATCAGCTTCTCGCGCGCGGCCTCCTGCCCGACCCACTTGCTGAGGTTGAAGTCGGTCACGACCCTGGACACGAGCTGACGCGGCGACTGGCGCAGGCTGATCTTCTCGCTCTTGTTGAGGCGTTCGCGCTCGCGCTGGCGCAGCCGTTCGCGTTCGCTGGCGACCGCCTTCATGCGCTTGTCGAGTGGATCGCTGACGAGCAGCGGCGTGATCAGGGTATAGGCCGTGGCGCTCGCAGCGATCGCCGCAAACATCATAGTGAGAAAGCCCGGATCATGAAATTTTTCGAGCAGCAATTCCAACATAGGATCACCTTACGCCTTACTCGTGCCGGAGGCCGCGTGCTCTTCTGATCGCCGCTGCCGGCCGGCCGCAGCGCCGTCTCAGAAGTTGAAATTGATCATTTTCTTCATGACCGCGACACCGATGCTCATCCAGACGACGCAGCCCGCGAGCATCAGTTGTCCTGTCGGATGGGTCCACAGCAACGAGATGTAGTCCGGCGTGGTCAGGTAAACGAGAAGCATGACGATCGGCGGCAGCGAACCGATGATGGCGGCCGACGCCTTTGCCTCCATCGACATCGCCTGAATTTTCTCCGCCATCTTTTTGCGGTCGCGCAGGACTTTCGACAGGTTGCCGAGCGCCTCGGACAGATTGCCGCCCGACTTCTGCTGGATCGATACGACGATGCCGAAGAAATTGGCCTCGGGCAACGGCATGCGCTCATAAAGGCGCATGCAGGCTTCGCCCAGCGGGATGCCGATCGTCTGTGTGTCGACGATGGCCTTGAATTCGCTGCGCAGCGGCTCCGCCGAATCGGCGGCGACGACCTTGATGGAATCGAATAGCGGCAGCCCGGCCTTGATACCCCGGACGATGACGTCCACGGCGTCGGGCAGCGCGGCGAGAAATTTCTTTTCGCGCCGCTTCTTGAGATGGCCGAGCAGCCAGCGCGGCGCGCCGAAGCCGCCGGCGAAGCCAAGGCCCAGAGCCGTGAGGAGGTTGGCGCCCATCGCCATTCCGGCGATCAGGAAGAAGATACCAGAAACCACCGAGACGATGACGAACTTGCGGACGGACCAGTCGAGACCCGCCTGCGTGATGCGCATCGTCAGTGATACTTTCTTCGATGATCGGGTACGCTCCTCAAGCTCCTTGAGCGTGTTCTCGACCTGCTCGCGGCGTGATCGCTGGGTGCGGTCGCCGTGGCGCTTGGCGGGGTCGGCCCTGGCGATCGATGCCCGGCGTTTGTCGGCGGCCTTTTGGCCACTCAGAAGTGGATAGAAGAACACCCAGGCCAAGCCGCCCACGGCGACGGCACCCAGAAAGGCGAAGGCGAGCATGTTCATGCGTCAGGCCTCCTCAAGTCGCGGGGCTCGTTTCGGCCGCATCCAGCGCGGCCGCGAGACGCTTTTCCTCGCCATAGTAGCGGGCCCGATCCCAGAAGCGCGGCCGGCCGATTCCGGTCGAGCGATGCGCGCCGATGATCTTGCCGTCGGTGTTCTCGCCGATGATGTCGTACAGGAAAATGTCCTGCGTAACGATGGTGTCGCCCTCCATCCCGACCAGTTCGGTGATGTGAGTGATGCGGCGCGAGCCATCGCGAAGGCGCGAGGCCTGGACGATGACGTCGATCGAAGCGCAGATCATTTCGCGGATGGTGCGCGACGGCAGCGCATAGCCGCCCATGGTGATCATCGATTCACAGCGCGACAGCGCCTCGCGGGGGCTGTTGGCGTGCAGCGTTCCCATCGATCCGTCGTGGCCGGTGTTCATGGCCTGAAGCAGGTCGAACGCCTCCGGACCGCGCACCTCGCCGACGATGATGCGTTCCGGCCGCATGCGCAGACAGTTTTTCACCAGATCGCGCATGGTGACCTGGCCCTCTCCTTCGATATTGGGCGGGCGCGTTTCGAGGCGCACCACGTGCGGCTGCTGGAGCTGCAGTTCGGCCGCATCCTCGCAGGTGATGATGCGTTCGTCGGAGTCGATATAGCTGGTGAGGCAGTTCAGCAGCGTGGTCTTGCCGGAGCCGGTGCCGCCGGAAATCAGAACGTTGCAGCGGCAGCGCCCGATGATCTGCAGAATCTGCGCGCCTTCCGGCGAGATCGTGCCGAACCTGACAAGCTGGTCGAGTGTCAGCTTGTCCTTCTTGAACTTGCGGATGGTCAGGGCCGGCCCGTCGATCGCCAACGGAGGCACGATGGCGTTGACGCGCGAACCGTCTGCAAGACGCGCATCGACGATCGGCGAGGATTCATCGACCCGCCGGCCGACCTGGCTGACGATGCGCTGGCAGATGTTGAGGAGTTGCTGGTTGTCGCGGAAGCGGATGCCGGTCCGTTGGATCTTGCCTTCGACTTCGATATAGACCGTGCCGGCGCCGTTCACCATGATGTCGGCGATGTCGTCGCGCGCGAGCAGCGGCTCGAGCGGGCCATAGCCCAGCACGTCGTTGCAGATGTCGTCGAGCAGTTCCTCTTGCTCGGCGATCGACATCACGATGTTCTTGATCGCGATGATCTCGTTGACGATATCGCGGATTTCTTCCCGCGCCGATTCGATGTCGAGTTTCGACAGCTGGGCAAGGTCGATCGCTTCGATCAGCGCGCCGAAGATCGTGCCCTTGACCTGGTAGTAGTTTTCGGAATGCCGCGTTTCCGCCACGGCTGCCGGCTGTCGGCCGGGGGCGAGCGGTGGTGATCCGACATTGTTCACGGTCCGCGCCTGGGGCGCTGGAGTGGGTGCGGTGACGGCGGGCGCGTGCAGGTTCGCTTCCGGCGCGGCAGGGCTCGGCCGCTCCTGCCGAATGTCGAGACTTGACCCGCTCCGCTTACCGAACACGATGATACTCCACTCTCTTGTCTATTTTGACAGCAGCTTCCCGAGCAGGGGAAGGAACGAGCTGCGCGGCTTCTTGGCTTCTCCCCGTCCGGTCAGGCGCTGCGCGATCTGCAGGAACAGATCGACGCTCTTATGGCTGCCCGCGATCTCCGCGATCATCTGCCCGTTGTTGGCTGCGGTGCCGAAAATCTGGGGCTCGAACGGGATCGACACCACGGGCTCGGTTTCGATGGCCTTGGCGAACTCGCTGACGCTGATCTCGGGGCGCTTCGGAATCCCGACCCGGTTGAGGCAGTAGAATGGCGGGCGATCGTTGGGGCGCGCCGCCTTGAGCAGGTCGTAGAGGTTCTTGGTGTTGCGCAGATTGGCGAGGTCCGGCTCCGCGACGATGAGAAGATCGTCGGCCGCGACCAGCGTGCGCCGCGTCCATCCCGACCACTGGTTGGGCACGTCGAGGATGATGCACGGGATCGTGGTGCGTAGCGTATCGAAAATGGCGTCGAAGGCCTCGTCGCCGAAATCATAGACCCGCTCGAGTGTCGCCGGTGCGGCCAGCAGGCTGAGGTGGTCGGTGCATTTGGACAGAAGGCGGTCGATGAAGGCGGTATCGACGCGGTCAGGCGAGAACACCGCGTCGGCGATGCTCTGCGGCGGGTCCTGATTGTAGTTCAGGCCGGCCGTGCCGAAGGCGAGATCAAGATCGGCTACCACGGAATCCAGCGCGAGATCGCGCGCCGTCGCCCAGGCGATGTTGTGGGCGATGGTCGAGGCGCCGACGCCGCCTTTGGCGCCGACGACGGCGATGATGCGGCCGACAGCTTTTGCCTCGGTCGCCGAGAACAGGCCGCAGACCGACCGCACGACATCGAGCGGCGCAAGCGGGGCAATGAGATAGTCGCTGATCCCGCGGCGGACGAGGTCGCGATAAAGCGTGACGTCGTTGGTGCGGCCGGTGACGATGACGCGGGTGCCCGAATCGCACACCGAGGAAAGCTGTTCGAGTTGCGCCAGAATGTCCTGATTGTCGCCGGCTTCGAGCAGAACGACATTCGGGGTCGGCGCGGCGCGATAGGCTTCGATCGCCGCGGCGATCCCGCCCATCTGCACCTTCAGATGCGCCTTGCCCAGCCGGCGATCTTCACCTGCGGCCTGAACGGCCGCGGCGGTCTCCGGCGTTTCGCAGAACGCCTGAATCGAAACGCGCGGCGCCGGAGCGATGTGCTCGTCGTCCGGCTTTCCAGCCGGCGCTTCAGCCATATCGGCGTTTTGGCGTGGATAGCTGATCATTTTCCGACGTTGCTCACTTTGCCATTTTCACTTTCGACTGTGGTCGCGGTGTTTTGTCCCTGGCGATACTTGTCGAAAACGGTGTTGCGGCGCGCCGTATAGGGCGGGGTCTCCGAGCGCGGCTGAACCAGATCGGCGGGGTTGTCGACCATCGCCGCGAGGTTACGCTGGCTGGCGCAGCCCAGATTGTAATAGGGCGCGTTTTGCAGATAGGCGCGGTTCTTGATCGACGGCCCGAGGTCATCGGGCCACAATCCGCACGGTCCCGCGGTCGCGGTGATGCGCGGATAGTTCACGCGCACGGTCGCGAATTGCCGCGGATCGGCCGGATGATAGGGCCGCACCGTGAAGCCGCGCGGCGGGATGCCGGCGGCGGCGAGCAGCGATTTGATCTCGCGAACCGAGTCGGCGGCGGCGCGCGCGTTGGGCGTGCCGGACGGAGCGTCGATGATGATCGCGCCGGTGCCTTCGCGCAGCCAGGCTCCGGCAAGCGAGGCGATTTCGGCGCGCTGCACGGCGGTAAGTCCGCCGCGACCACTGCCGACGAAGACTTCGACCGTGCGATCCGCTTCCTGGATGGCGATAGGATGGCGCTGGCGGTAGTCCGTCGGGATGCTGGCGGTGACGTCGCGGCTGTTATGCGTGCATCCGCCGAGAATCAACGTTGTGGCTACGGCAGTCATTGCTGCGCCGAGGCTGCAGCGGATCGTAACGGGCCTTGAATGCTGGGTCATCGGATTCTCGTCCCGTCAATCGGTGATAAAGCCAACCTTGCCGTGATAGCTCCGCGCCGCCCGCGGGGCGCCGGGAACGCCATAGATGCGGTTGATGGTGCCAAGCAGGTCGGCTTGCGGGTCGGATGCGTCGGCAAAGCCGTCATCCGGTCGCGACAGATCCTTTTGCGCGACCGCCCGCACCACGTAAGGCGTCACCAGAACCATCAGCTCGCTGTTGCGGTTGATATAGTCGCGGCTGCGGAACAGCGTGCCGAGCACCGGGAGCTGGGCCACGCCCGGCATGCCGCTCAAGGCCTGCTTGGTTTGTTCCTGGATCAGGCCGGCCATCGCCATCGAGCCGCCGGAGGGAATCTCCAGCGTCGTCTCGGCGCGGCGCGTCTTGATCGAGGGAATGGTGAGGCCGTTGATGTTGATGGCGTTGTCGTTGGAGACTTCCGACACCTCGGTCATCACGCGCAGGCTGATGCGGCCTTCGCTCATCACCACGGGCGTGAAGTTCAAGGAAATTCCAAACTTCTTGAAGCTGATCTGCGGCGCGCAGATGCGGGTCGCGGGATCGCAGGAGACGCCGGTCGGGATCGGGAATTCGCCACCCGCCAGGAAGTTCGCGGCCTCACCTGAAATTGCCGTCAGGTTCGGCTCGGCCAGTGTGCGCACGACGCCGGCATTCTCCATCGCGCGCAGGGTGGCGTTGACGTTGTTGAAAGTGCCGCTCAGCATATTGTTCTCGACCAGCGAGCGGCCGGTCGCGGTGAACGGATTGGTATTGTTGAAGTTCACCACCGCGGTGCCGTAGTTCAGCTTGGCGCTGAGATCGACGCCGAGCTGCTTGACGATGTCGCGCTGGACCTCCGCCACGGTGACCTTCAGCATCACCTGGTCGCGGCCGCGGATATTGATGCTGTTGACGACCTTCTTGTCGTCGCCGACCAGCCGCACGGCGAGATCCTGCGCCTGCTGCGCCTCCACCGCGCTCGTCACGGTGCCGCTCAGCATCACGCCTTCGCCGATGCCCTCGATGCGGATATTGGCCTGCGGCAGCATCTGCTTCAGCGCGCTGCGGATGCCGTTGAGATCGCGCGTGACGGCGATGTCGTAGCCCGCGATCTGATGTCCGTCGCTGTCGAAGAAGATGATGTTGGTCTGGCCGACCGCGGCGCCGATGATATAGGCGCGCTGCGCCGAGCGCACGACCGCATTGGCGATCTTCGGATCGGCCACCAGAACGTCCTTGATATCGCGCGGCAGGTCGATCACGACCGACTTGCCGATCCCGAGCGAGAGCGAGCGGCTGCCGCTCTGGATGCTTGCGGCGCCGGATGACGTGACGGCGCGTTCCGCGCCAGTCGCGGGCGACAGCGCCGGAGCAGATGCGAGCACCGCAATGGCCGCGATCGGAGCAATGCGGATTGCGAGCGCCCGAACCGGTCCTCGGCTGTTCGTGCCTCTCATCTTTGCTGCCCCCGTCGTCACTTGGTCATTGTCGTTGAAGTCGAAACGCCATAGCGCACCACATTGATGCTGCTGCGGCGGGCCAGATCGTCGACGCCTCCTGTCGCGTCGGCGAGGCTGCGCAGGGCGAGCGAGATCGTGCCCGACTGCCGGGCGCGGGCGAGCGTCTCGGCCTGATCGGGCCGCAGTTCCAGCGTCGCGGTCTTGCCGACGACGGTGTTCTGGCCGTCCTTCTCGCGGGGCGTCTGGTCGATGGCGAGCACCCGGATATTGTTTAGGATGATTTCCGAGTTGATGCCTTCGGAGCCGGCCTGATCGGGATTCTTGTCGCGGCGTGACAGGATGACGTCGACGCGATCGTTCGGCAGGATGAAGCCGCCGGCGCCGGTTTCAGGCGAGATTTCGGTGGAGATGGCGCGCATGCCGGCCGGGAGGATCGCGGCCATGAAGCCGGAGCCATTGGCCTTCACGAGTTTGGCCTCGCGCACAGGCTCGCCGGCGATGAAGGGCGAGCGGGCGATCGATCCGGCGATCTGCTTGGTGGCGTCCGGGCGGCTGTCGCGGCGGATGAAGCTGGTGCTGGCGGTCGCGGCCGGCCAGGTCTGCCATTGCAACTTGTCGGCTGTCACGGTCTGGCCGAGCGGAATGTCCGCCTTGGCGACGAGGACGTCGACCGTCTTGAGCTGCGGCTGCGGCGATTGCGCGGCGGGCTTTGGTTCCGAGCTGCTCGCAAGATAGGCGGCGATGCCACCGGCACCGAGAGCAATGGCGAGGACGATTAGCCGCGCGGGGTTCATACGCTTCACTTTCCATAACACGCCGCGTCAGCTTTGCGGCAGCTATGAAGGTTAGGCGCTATTCGTCAAAGCATGGTTAATGAGGCGTATCCAAGTTGCGTTAATGAATTGATGGCGTCTGCGTCAGAACATGAAGCGGGTGGGATCGATCGCCCGTACCCAGGGCGTGCCGGGATAGACGATGAGCGCGCCCGCGGCGAGCGCGATGCCGTAAGGGATGCCGGTCTTCTTGTCATGAAGGCGCAGCAGCCAGGGCTGGCTGGCCAGCATATAGGGCAGCGGCCATTGTCTGGCCTGAAGCAGAAGCAGCGTCAGCACCCCGCCAAGCACCGAGGCATAGAGCAGATAGTCGAGCAGGTGCGCGAAGCCGAACCATAGCGCTGTCGAGGCCGCGACCTTGGCGTCGCCGCCACCGATCCAGCCGAAGGCGAAGCAGGCGAAGGCGACGGCAAGCACCGATAATCCGGCCGCGCAATGCATCATGATGTCGTAAGCGCCCATCCCGCTTAACGGCGCGAGAACGAAGAAGCCCGCGATCAGCGCCAGCGATACCCGGTTGGAGATGGTCATCGTCAGGAGGTCGCTGGCGGCGGCGTAGGCCATCAGCGCGGGAAACAGAAAAAGACGAAGGAGATCGAGAATCATAGCGCTTCCAGATCGTGCTGGCTGATCGAGCGGAGCGATTGGCTCCGGAAGAGACTATGTCCCCGAAAGATGAACGATCACAAAACAAGATCGTGAGCGAT
>JBEBWH010000042.1:0-14180 GCA_040392305.1 Bradyrhizobium sp.
GGCTCGCCTTCGAGCAGCGGCTGCCGACGATGCGCACGATGCGCGCCTGCGGCGTGTCGGCGCGCGGCCTGACACTGGCGCTGCTGGCCGAGCTGGTGTCCTTCGCGCTGGTGGCGGGCTTGATCGGCTGCGTGTGCGGTTATGTGAGTGCGGCGTTGCTATTGCCTGATGTCGCGGCCAGCCTGCGTGGCCTCTATGGCGCGCAGGTGCCGGGGCAATTGACGCTCGATGGCGCGTGGTGGGCGGCCAGCATCGGCATGAGCGTGGCGGGTGCGCTGGCCGCCGCCGCAGCCAGCCTGTTCAAGGTGCGCAGCCTGCCCTTGCTGGCGAGTGCGCAGCCTTATGCGTGGCGGCAGGCGCAACAACGCTGGCTGGTCGGGCAGGGTGTTGCAGCACTTGGCCTGCTGGCGGTTGCCGGATTGATCCTGATGGTCGGCGACGGTGTGATTGCGGGCTTTATGCTGCTGGCCGCGATCATGCTTGCCGCCGCGCTGGCGCTGCCGGTGGTTCTCGGCACATGGCTGCGCGGCGGTGAAGCGCTGGCGCGATTGATGCTGGCGAAATGGTTCTGGGCCGACAGCCGTCAGCAACTGTCCGGCCTGTCATTGGCGTTGATGGCGCTGTTGCTCGCGCTCGCCGTCAATATCGGCGTCGGCGCCATGGTGAAAAGTTTCAGCCAGACCTTTGCCGGCTGGCTCGACCAGCGGCTGTCCTCGGAAATTTACGTTAATGCGCTGGATGGCGCACAGGCGCAGGCCATCGCAAATTTTGTCCGAACCCGGCCAGAGGTGACGGCGATCCTGCCGACGCCACGCGCTGATGCAAGGGTCGGCGACTGGCCGGTGGAAATTCTGGGCTTTGCCGATCATGCGACCTATCGCGCGCACTGGCCGCTGTTGAGCCAGACGCAAAGCCTGTGGGATGATCTGCGCGACGGCAAGGCGATGCTGGTCAGCGAACAACTGGCGCGGCGGCTCGGTGTCGCGCTGGGCGATGCGCTGGAGATCGTCACGCCCACCGGCCCGCTGGTTGGCAGCGTCGGCGGCATCTATCCCGACTATGGCAACCCGAAAGGCCAGATCGGGATCTCCAACGCGGCTTTGTTCGCGCATTGGCGGGATGCACCGCGCACCCGCTTCAGCCTGCGCGTTGCGCCCGATGCGGTCGTGGAACTGACCGACACGCTGCGGCGGACTTTCGCGCTGGATGCGTCGCGGCTGATCGATCAGGCCTCGCTCAAGAGCGAATCGACGCGCATCTTCAATCGCACCTTCGCCATCACCGCGAGCCTCAATGCGTTCACCTTGGGCGTTGCGGGCATCGCGCTGCTGACCAGCCTTTTGACGCTCGGAAACAGCCGCCTGCCGCAACTCGCGCCGCTGTGGGCCATCGGCATCACCCGCCGCCGCCTCGCCGCGCTCGAACTCGGCAAGACGATGGCGCTGGCGCTGTTCACCGCGCTGCTCGCGGTGCCGCTCGGCCTTGTCGTGGCGTGGTGCCTGCTCGCCGTCGTCAATGTGAAGGCGTTCGGCTGGCGGCTGCCGTTCCAGGTGTTCCCCGACCAGTTGCTGCAACTGATCGCGGTGGCGCTGGCGGCGGCGCTGCTTGCCACATTGCTGCCGGTCGTCAAACTGGTGCGGATGCGGCCGGCCGATCTGATCCGGGTGTTCGCCAATGAGCGTTGAGGTCTCGCGCCGTCGTCTGCTGGGACTGGCCGCGTTCGCAATGGCGAACGGAGCCGCGACACGGCTTGCCGCGCAGGGCTATGCCGGGCTCGGCAGCGATGCGGAAGGCTTCGCCCGCGTGACGCCCGGTGTGCAACTGGCGTTTCCGCGCGATCACGGCGCGCATCCCGATTTCCGCATCGAGTGGTGGTACCTCACCGCGAACCTGACAGGCGACGACGGCGCGGCCTACGGTGCGCAATGGACGCTGTTCCGGCAGGCGGCGCTGCCGGGGCCGCAGCGCGAGGGCTGGGAGAACCAGCAGGTGTGGATGGCGCATGCCGCCGTCACCAGCGCCGCCACGCATCGTTTCGCCGAACGCTTCGCGCGCGGCGGCGTCGGGCAGGCCGGTGTCGCGGCGACGCCGTTTCATGCCTTCATCGATGCGTGGCAGATGCGCGGGACAGGCGACACGGCGCCGACGACGCTGTCGCCGCTCGACGTCACCGCCACTGCTGCGGATTTCGGTTACAGCCTGCAACTGACGGCGCAGCAGCCGCTGGTCTTGCAGGGCGAGGGCGGCTTCAGCCGCAAGTCCGATCGCGGACAGGCGTCGTACTACTACAGCCAACCTTATTTCGCCGCGCGCGGTCGCCTGAGTTTCGGCGAGCGGACGGTGCCGGTGACGGGGCAGGCCTGGATGGATCGCGAGTGGAGCAGCCAGCCGCTGGCCGCCGACCAGAACGGCTGGGACTGGTTCTCGCTGCATCTCGACGGCGGCGACAAGCTGATGCTGTTCCGCCTGCGCCACGCCGACGGCAGCCATTTTCATGCCGGCAACTGGATCGACCGCGACGGCTCGCATCCGCTGCCGACCGGCGATATCGCGCTGACGCCGCTGAACAGCGAGCGGGTCGCCGGGCGCGACATTCCCGTCGCGTGGCGGATCGCGATCCCGGCGCGCGGGCTTGCGATCGAGACGGCGGCGCTGAATGCGCACAGCTACATGGCGACGCGCTTTCCCTATTGGGAAGGGCCGATCCGCTTTGGCGGCACGCATCACGGCGTCGGCTATCTGGAGATGACCGGCTATTGATGCGGTCATGGTCGGCATCCCGGATGCGATGCAGCGCAGCAGGCGGTGCATCGCTGATCCGGGATCATTGCGCAGGCGGTCCGGCTCCGCAGCGCAGCGCTCGTGTCGCGCCGCGTCCGGGAATAGTCGTCGCTGTCTGTTCCGGCCTTTACTAGCGTTAACCTTTGCGTAACGCCGTCTTAAACCCGCTTTGCTACCCCACTCGCAGAGAGACGGGTGGGCGGGTGCCGATGGCGCGGAAGAAAAAGCAGGTGCGGAAGGAGCCGGTGTTCGGCGCGCTGTCGTCGCTTGCCGAATTCCGCGTCAACCTGCAGGACCGCATTCTCGGCCCCGAAGAGGACAAGCCGAAGCCGCGCGCCAAGGACGCGCCGAAACGCGCCGCCTCGCGCGGTGGCGGCGGCCGCAAGCGCAAGCCGGGCCGCTTGCGCAAGGTGCTGTCGCGTTCGCTCTACTGGACCGCGGTCGCGGGCCTGTGGACGACCATCGCCATTGTCGGCGTCGTGGTCTGGGTCGGCGCGCATCTGCCGCCGATCCAGTCGCTCGAAGTGCCGAAGCGGCCGCCGAGCATCCAGATCGCCGGCCTCGACGGCTCCGTGCTCGCGGTGCGCGGCGAAATGGCCGGCGACAACGTCGCGCTGGGCTCGCTGCCGCGCTATCTGCCGCAAGCCTTCATCGCCATCGAGGACCGCCGTTTCCATTCGCATTTCGGCGTCGATCCGGTCGGCATCGCGCGCGCGGCTTTCGCCAACATCCTGCATCGCGGCGTGTCGCAGGGCGGCTCGACGCTGACGCAGCAGCTCGCGAAGAACCTGTTCCTGACGCAGGAGCGCACCGTGCAGCGCAAGCTGCAGGAGGTGGAACTCGCGCTGTGGCTTGAGCACAAATATTCAAAGAACGAGATTCTCGAACTCTATCTCAACCGCGTCTATTTCGGCTCCGGCGCCTATGGCGTCGATGCCGCGGCCCAACGCTATTTCGGCAAGTCGGCGCGCAACGTGACGCTGGCGGAGGCGGCGATGCTCGCGGGCCTCGTCAAGTCGCCGAGCCGGCTTGCGCCGAACCGCAACCCGGAAGGCGCGGAGAAGCGCGCGCGGCTCGTGCTCGGGGCGATGGCGGAGGCGGGCTTCATCACCCAGACGCAGGCGAGGGCGGCGATCGCCAATCCGTCCTACGCGATGCGGCCGCCGAGCGCCGGCACCGTCAACTACGTCGCCGACTGGATCGGCGAGGTGCTGGACGATCTCGTCGGCCAGGTCGAGCAGAACATCGTCGTTGAGACGACGATCGATCCCAGGCTGCAGAGCGAGGCGGAAGCCGCGATCATCGACGAACTCGCCGCCAAGAGCGTCAAGTTCAACGTCTCGCAGGGCGCGCTGGTGGCGATGACGCCGGACGGCGCGGTGCGCGCCATGGTCGGCGGCCGCAACTACGCCGACAGCCAGTTCAACCGCGCGGTGACGGCGAAGCGCCAGCCGGGCTCCGCTTTCAAGCCGTTCGTCTATCTCACCGCGATCGAGCAGGGCCTGACGCCGGAGACAATCCGGCAGGACGCGCCGGTCAATATCAGGGGCTGGAAGCCGGAGAACTATACCCATGAATATTTCGGCGCGGTGACGCTGACGCAGGCGCTGGCGATGTCGCTCAACACGGTGGCGGTGCGGCTTGGCGTCGAGGTCGGCCCGCAAAGCGTGGTGCGCACGGCGCACCGGCTCGGCATCGCCTCGAAGCTGGAAGCGAACGCCTCCATCGCGCTCGGCACTTCGGAGGTGTCGCTGCTCGAACTGGTCGGCGCCTATGCGCCGTTCGCCAATGGCGGGCGCGGCGTTTCGCCTTACGTCATCACCCGCATCCGCACCTCGGGCGGCAAACTGCTTTATGCGCGGCGGCCACCCGCCGCGGCGCAGGTGATCGACGGCCGCAGCATCGCGATGATGAATGCGATGATGACCGAGACGCTGCGCAGCGGCACCGCGCGCAAGGCCGATATTCCGGGCTGGCCGGCGGCGGGCAAGACCGGCACCAGCCAGGATTTCCGCGATGCCTGGTTCGTCGGCTACACCGCCCGTCTCGTCACCGGGGTCTGGCTCGGCAACGACGACAACTCGCCGACGAAGAAAGCGACCGGCGGCGGATTGCCGGTCGATGTGTGGACGCGCTTCATGCGCACCGCGCATCACGGCGTGCCGGTCGCGGCGCTGCCGGGCGGCGTGCGTGGCGGTTTCGGCAATTTTGCGACCGCGGCGGGCGCGCCGGTGGCGGCAGCGCCGCCGCCGGTCAATGGCGGCGCGTCGGTGCCGTCAGCGGGCGTGCGGCCGGAAGCGGCGGCGGGCCTTGACGGCTGGCTGGTGGACCGCCTGTTCGGAAGGTAGCGCTGGTTATTCCCGCAGGCCGTAGCGATGCAGGTCGTTGCCATGGGTGTCGAGCCACGCTTTGGCGCGCTCCGTGTGCGGGCAGATGCGTCCGACCAGTCGCCAGAACCGCGGCGAATGGTTCATCTCGACCAGATGCGCCACTTCGTGCGCGGCGAGATAATCGAGCACATAGGGCGGCGCGAGGATCAGCCGCCACGAGAACGACAGCGAGCCCGCCGAGGTGCACGAGCCCCAGCGGCTCGACTGATCGCGAATGGTGATGCGCCTGACGCGGACGTCGAGCGCCTGCGCATAATGCTGGCTGGCCTTGACGAGATGCTGGCGCGCCTCGCGCTTGAGGAAGTCGTGGATGCGGCGCTCGATATGTTCGACGCCGCCGGCCGCGCACAAAATCCGCTCGCCGCTGCTGCGCATCTCGGTCCACACCGTTCCGCGCGCGCCGGCGCGGTGCACGATGCGATGATCGACGCCGCGCAGCGGCACGAGCGTGCCGGGCAGAAACGGCGCCGGCTTCGGCAGACGGCCGAGGCGCGCCGCGATCCATGCGCCATGCCGCTCGGCGAAGTCCCGCGCTTCCGTCAGCGTGCCGCGCGGCGGCATGGTCAGAATGGCTTCGCGATTGCTGGGATCGATGCGCAGCGTATAGCGCCGCGCCCGCCGGTGCCGCCGCAGCCGGATCGCATAGATCTGCGTGCCGTGCTTGATCGCCAGCGCCTGCGGTTCGGTGGGACGTCGGTAGAGGAGTGCACGAAAGGCCATGTTCGCGAGTCCGGAAGGCCAACGATGCCCGGATTCTGCCATATCTTCAGCCTTGGGAAGTATACGCGCGCGAAAACATATGATTTGCCCAACATATAGCAGATTTCAGTGGCCCGGCTGCTAAATCATGCGGTGCAAGTTTTTCGTTACTCGTTCACTGTTTGGAGATGGCGCGTCTTCAAAAAACGAATCAAAATTCACTCGGCGGTACCTTTGGAAACCGCGAAAGTGGCTGCGATATCAAGCCTCTGCGGGCGGGGCGCGCACCGCCCGCGCGCGGCGCGAAAAACCGCGATGGAATCGGGGTTTTCGTGAGGTTCAGCTCGCCGCGATGCGCAGCGACGGCTTCCTGTTCGCGGCATTGACAATGAAGTCGGAGATGCGCGGCACGATTTCCGAGCGGAAGCGCGAGCCGTTGAACACACCGTAATGGCCGACGCCCTTCTGCACATAATGGGCGCGACGGTTATCGGGAATCGCGGTGCACAACGTATGCGTCGCCTCGGTCTGGCCGAGACCGGAGATGTCGTCGTTCTCGCCCTCGACGGTCATCAGCGCGACCCTGGTGATCTTCGATGGCTCGACGAGCTTGCCGCGATGGGTCAGCTCGCCCTTCGGCAGCGCATGCTTGATGAACACCTGATCGACGGTCTGCAGATAATACTCGGCCGTCAAATCCATCACCGCAAGATACTCGTCGTAGAATTCGCGGTGCTTGTCGACGAGATCGCCGTCGCCCCTGACGAGATGCTCGAACAGCTTGCGGTGCGCATCCATGTGGCGGTCGAGATTCATGCTGATGAAGCCGTTGAGCTGCAAAAAGCCCGGATAGACGTCGCGCATGACGCCGGGATGCGGGAACGGCACCTTGGTGATGACGTTGTGGCGGAACCAGTCGATGCCCTTCTGCGCGGCGAGATCGTTCACCGCGGTCGGATTGCGGCGGGTGTCGATCGGGCCGCCCATCAGCGTCATCGACAGCGGCACGTCGGGATCGCCCGCGGCTTCCATCACCGACACCGCCGCCAGCACCGGCACCGACGGCTGGCACACCGCCATCATGTGGACGTCGCCGCCGAGCATGTGCAGCATGTCGATCAGGTAATCGACATAGTCGTCGAGATCGAAGCGGCCTTCGGCGAGCGGCACGGTGCGGGCATCGGCCCAGTCGGTGATGTAGACTTCATGCGTCGGCAGGAACGCTTCGACCGTGCCGCGCAGCAGCGTCGCATAGTGGCCGGACATCGGCGCGACGATGAGCAGGCGCGGCTGCGAACGACGCAGCGGCCGCGTGATCAGGCGGTCGAAATAGAGCAGGCGGCAGAACGGCTTTTCCCACACGGTGCGGATTGAGACCGGAACCCGGATACCCTCGACGGTGGTGTCGTCGAGACCCCAGTCGGGCTTGCCGTAGCGGCGGGTGGTGCGCTCGAACACTTCGCAGCCGGCCGCGATCGATTTGCCGATCTGGGTGCGCGCGAGGGGATTGAGCGGGTTCTGGTACAGCAGCCGCGTCGCGTCCGCGACCGCTCGCGCCGGATTCAGCGAGGCCTGGCCGAGTTCATACATCCAGTACATCGGCGTCGTGAGAGCCGGACTGTTTTCCACCGGCAATTGCGGCGGGCGGCCAAATTCACCAATCGGCATCTGATCCTCGCAGATTGACGGCGCCGGCAAAGCCTCGCCGCAAACAGTTTCATTGCCGTAAAGACCGAAGCCGCGAAATGAATCGGCTAAGCCTGCACCGCAATGCAGCATAGTGACGATCTATATATGGTGCGTCAATTCGACCAACGGTACCGTGCACGGATATCGCCCGCAGCGTGACGGCGTCGCCACACCGGGTTCCGACGCCGGAACAGACGCTTGGCGGGGCGCGGCGGCGGTCTTGTGGCCTGCGCTGGAGCGGGAACCCGGCCGGGCGATCGACCACCAGGCGACCGCGGCGGCGAAATTCGCTACAAGCGCCGTCATGAGCGATCTTGCGTTTTCCGACGTCCGTCATCCGCGCCGCTACGTTCTGCTGGACACCATTCTGCGGCTGCGCTGGCTGGCCGCGCTCGGGCAGTTCGTGGCCATCATCGTGGTGGTGAAGGGACTTGAGTTCGACCTGCCGGTGATTCCGTGCATGGCGATCATTTCCTGCTCGGCGCTGCTCAATCTCGGCCTGCAACTGATCTACAGCCCGATGTACCGGCTGACGCCGGTTGCCGCCGCGGCGCTGCTGGCGCTGAACATCATCGAGCTTGCGGCGCTTCTATACTTCACGGGGGGGCTGGAGAATCCGTTCTCCTTCCTGTTTCTCGCGCCGGTTCTGATCTCCGCGATCGCGTTGCCGACCCGCTTCACCATCGGGCTTGCGATGATCGCGGCGTCCTCGGCGACGCTGGTCGGATTTTTTCATCTGCCGCTGCCATGGGAGATCGAAAATCCGCTGGAGCTGCCGCAGATCTATCTGTTCGGCGTGTGGCTCTCGATCGTCGTGGCGATCGGCGTCACCAGCCTCTATGCGTTCCAGGTCACGGAAGAATCCCGCAAGCTCGCCAATGCGCTCGCGGCGACGGAACTGGTGCTGACGCGCGAGCAGCATCTGACCCAGCTCGACGGTCTCGCCGCCGCGGCGGCCCACGAGCTCGGCACGCCGCTGTCCACCATTTTCCTCATATCACGCGAACTTGAAGCCGGCGTCGCGCCGGACAACCCGATGGCTTCGGACCTGCGGACGCTGCGCGAACAGGCGCAGCGCTGCCGCGATATTCTCGCCAAGATCACCCAGCTGTCGTCGAGCGGCGCGCCGTTCGACCGCATGCCACTTGCCACGCTGATCGAGGAGGTGGTGGCCCCGCATCGCGAGTTCGGCGTCGCCATCAATGTCCGCGTCGTCGGCAGCGACGGCAGCCCCGAGCCGGTCGGCATGCGCAATCCGGCGATCCTTTACGGTATCGGTAACATTCTGGAAAACGCGGTGGATTTCGCGCGCGAGGAGGTTGATGTCAGCGCCTGGTGGAGCGACGAGTTCGTCGAACTGGTGATTTCCGACGACGGGCCGGGGATCGCGCCCGAGATTCTCAAGCGCATCGGCGAGCCCTATGTGTCGCGGCGCAAGAGCGAGGATCGCACGAGTCGCGGCGGGCTCGGGCTTGGCGTGTTCATCGCGCGCACGCTGCTGGAGCGGTCGGGCGCCGAGGTTTTGTTCCGCAACCGGGTGTTTCCCGGCCATGGCGCGGTGGTGCGCATCGTGTGGCCGCGCCCGAGCTTCGAGAGCGGCGACGTCGCCCCGGCGGTGGCCTGAGCGCTTGTGCGGACGTTTCGTCGCGGGCTGTCGCCCTTGGCAGGATTGCAGTACCATTCCATATCAAGGGGATCACACGCCTATCACGCTAGAGGGTTCATGACCGTCACTCCCATCGCGGAACTGTCCAGCCAGACCGATCGTTCGCTGCTCATCGTCGAAGACGACAAGCCGTTCCTCGAACGTCTGTCGCGCGCGATGGAGAGCCGCGGCTTCGCCGTGACGTCGTGCGACAATGTTGCCGAAGGGCTGGCGCGCATCAGCGCCGCGCCGCCGGCCTTCGCCGTGGTCGATCTGCGGCTTGGCGACGGCAACGGCCTTGATGTCGTCTCGGCGCTCAAGCGCCAGCGGCCGGACGCGCGCGCGATCATCCTGACCGGCTACGGCAACATCGCGACCGCGGTGACGGCGGTGAAGATGGGCGCGGTCGATTATCTCGCCAAGCCCGCTGATGCCGACGATGTCGTGGCGGCGCTGCTGGCGAGCGGCGCTGCGAAGTCGGAACTGCCGCAGAACCCGATGTCGGCCGACCGGGTGCGCTGGGAGCACATCCAGCGCATCTACGAGATGTGCAATCGCAACGTCTCCGAAACCGCGCGCCGCCTCAACATGCATCGCCGCACCTTGCAGCGCATCCTCGCCAAGCGCGCGCCGCGCTAAGCCTCCGTTTCGCCTGAAGGCGAGGCCCTCCGTCGCAATCCGTTGCGACAGACGCCGCCCTGCGCCGCCGCTAGATTGGCGCTCGGATCAGGGACGGTCGGCGATGACACATGTTACTTTCATCAGCGATACAGGCGAGCGCCGCGACGTCGTGGCGGCGGCGGGGACGTCGGTGATGCAGGCCGCAGTGGACAACGGCATCGATGGCATCATCGGCGAATGCGGCGGCTCGGCGATGTGCGCCACCTGCCATGTCTATGTCGACGAGGCGTTTCTCCACCGGCTGCCGCCGCTCAATCCGACCGAAGACGCCATGCTCGACAGCGCCGCCTCCGAGCGGCGCGCCAACAGCCGGCTGGGCTGCCAGATCAGGCTGACCGACGATCTCGACGGCCTCGTGGTGACGACGCCTCCGGCGCAGTTCTGACCGCGGCGCGGCTGCGCGTGTTTCAGGGTGCGGGATCGAGCAGGATGCCGAGCGGGCATTGCGGCACCACCAGAAGATAGCTCTCGACCACCAGCGGCCCGCGGCGGCGCTCGACATGGCCGGCCTGCGTCACGTTCGGGCAGCGCGTGCCGAACTGGGCGCTGACCGGCGCGGCCGGATAGTCGAGCAGCAGCGCCTGCTTTGCCAGATCGTCGGCGCGGTGCGGCGGCATGTTGACCCAGCGGATCGGCTCGACAAGCTGCGCCACGCAGGTCGAGCGCGGCAGATAGAACGCAAGCCACGCCGTGGTGCCGTAATCGAGCGCGACCACGCATTGGGTGTCGGTGCGCTGGCGGGCGGCTTCGACATCGCGGGCGAATTGCGGCATGCCGACGCCGATGCTGCGCACGGTGGGATCGCGGCCGTAGCCGCTCAGCCATCCGGTATTGGCCTGCACGATCAGCAGAACGAACATGGCGACGCCGGTCGGGGCCGCGAAGCGGCGGCAGAACGCGACGAGGCGCTGCGTGCGCGGCCGCCACGCCATCTCATGCGCGGCCAGCGCCGCCGCGATGGCGAAGGCGGGATAGATCGGCGCCAGCCAGTTGGCCTCGATGCGGGCGTGCAGCGAGTGCCACAGGAAATAGATCAGGATCGGCCAGATGCTGAGATTGATCAGCAGGCGGGCCGGGCGCGGGCCGGTGTCGCGCCTCAGCAGCGCGCACGCGCCCATCACGCCGAGGATGAAGACGAGCGGGGTGGCGAAGCCGATCTGCGCCGGGATCAGTTCGCCGATATAGCGCAGCGTGAAGCCGTCGACCCTGGCCCGGCCGAATTGCTTGGCGAACGACACCCAGTGATGCTCGGCGTTCCACACCACGACCGGCGCGAACAGCGCGAAGGCGACCGCCCCGCCGAGATAGGGCCACGGCGATCTCAGCCAGCGCCGCAGCTCCGGCGCGAGGATCAGCCACAGCAGGATCTGCAGGCCGAAAAAGAACGCGGTGTATTTCGACAGCAGCGCCGCCCCGACCGCGACGCCGACCGCCAGCCACCAGACGCCGCGGCCGGTTTCCCAGACTTTCGCAAGCGACAGCAGCACGAAGGCGGCGGCGACCAAAAGCGGCGCGTCCGGCGTCACGATCATCGTCCCGGCGGCGGCGATCAGCGTGACGTTGAGCAGGATGACGCTGGCCGCGGCCACGCGCGCGGAATCGAACAGGATCAGCGCGCTGCGATAGACCGCCCAGCTCATCGGCAGCGCCAGCAGGATCGACACCAGCCGCACGCCGAGCTCGGTGTTGCCGGCGAGGAGGGTGCCGGCCCGGATCACCAGCGCCACCATCGGCGGGTGGTCGAGATAGCCGCCGGCGAGATGCTGCGACCACATCCAGTAATAGGCTTCGTCGAACGCCAGCGGCGTCAGCGCCGCCGCGACCAGCCGCAGCGCCGTCAGCGCCAGGACGGCAATGACCAGCAGGCGCACGGATAACGGGGCGGGAACTGTCATGGGACGGACTGACACGGCGCGCGCGGCGCGGACATGATCCGCGAAAGCGGATGCGGACGGATTGGCCGCCCTGATAGCCGACCCGCGGCGCAAGCTCACGGATGGCGCCGGCGCGCGCCCCGCCCGGCGCGGCAGTTCTGCCCTGTCGCCGGACAGGTTGTTTGCGTGGCGGTTTTCCCGCAGGATGGCCGGCGGGCAAACATGCTGATCGCCGGCGCCGCGCCGGGATACGGGGAGGACGATACGATGACGACGATCATGCGCGGATTTCCGCCGACCGACGACGCGCGCGTGACGCTCGCCAACTGGCGGCTGCCGACCTTCAACCAATGGGCCTTTCATCATGTCCGCGAGATCGTGCCGTCGGCCGATATCCCGAACGATCCCGACGATATCGAGCAGCTTCCGGCGCAGCCGCTCGACACCTCCGGCCTGCGCATCGCCGACCGCGGCCGCGCTTTGTCGTTCGACGAGTTTCTCACGGCGTCGCATACCGATGGCTTCGCCGTCATCCATCGCGGCCGCCTCGTCGTGGAGCGCTATGCCAACGGCATGACGCCCGACACCCCGCATATCCTGATGTCGGTGTCGAAATCGATGCTCGGGCTTCTGGCCGGCGCGCTGGCGGCGAAGGGCGTGCTCGATGTCGACCGCCCGGCCACCGATATCGTGCCGGAACTGCTGGGCACGGCCTATAAGGGCGTCACCGTCCGCCAGCTTCTCGACATGCGCGCCGGCGTCGCCTTCGACGAGGACTATCTCGCGACGTCGGGGCCGATCGTCAATTACCGCAAGGCGACCAACTGGAATCCGCTCGAACCCGGCGAGACACCGTCCGATCTGCGCTCGTTCTACGGCGAGCTGACGCAATCCGACGGACCGCACGGCGGCCGCTTCCATTACATCTCGCCGAATACCGATCTGCTCGGCTGGATCATCGAGCGTGCGGCCGACCGCCGCTACGCCGACCTGATGAGCGAGCTGATCTGGCGGCCGATGGGCGCGACGCGCAGCGCCTATATCACCGTCGACCGCTTCGGCGCGCCGCGCTGCGCCGGCGGCATGTGCACGGCGCTGCGCGACCTCGCGCTGGTCGGGCAGTTGATCGCGCGCAACGGCGCGCGCGGCGCGCGGCAGATCATTCCCGAAGCGTGGATCGCCGACATCCTCAACAACGGTGATCCGGCGGCGTGGGACAAGGGGCCGTTCGTCGAGTTCTTTCCCGGCCGCACCATGCACTATCGCACCAAGTGGTATGTCGATCGCGGCGGCGATCCGCTCATGTTCGGTCTCGGCATCCATGGACAGTATCTGTTCGTCGATCGCAAGCGCGATCTGACGATCGCCAAATTCTCGTCGCAGCCGCTGCCGCTCGACGGCGACGGACTGGCCCTGATGCTGTCGGGCGTCGAGGCGATCCGGCAGGCGCTGTAGTTTCCTTGCAGATCGGGAGAAGCTCTCATGACAATGCTTGAAGGCAAGGTCGGCATCATCACCGGCGCGACCAGCGGCATCGGCGCGCGCACCGCCGAACTGTTCGTGGCCGAAGGGGCGAAGGTGGTGTTCACCGGCCGGCGCAGGAAAGAAGGCGCGGCGCTGGCCAAGAAGCTCGGCGAGAACGCGCTGTTCGTGCAGGCCGACGCGACGCTGGAGGCCGACTGGGTCAAGGTCGTCAACAAGACCGTGAAGACCTTCGGCCGCATCGACTGCCTGTTCAACAATGCCGGCGGTCCGGCGCCGACCGGCAGCATCACCAGCATTCCGGTGGAAGGCTTCGACGCCGCGATGGCGCTGCTGGTGCGCTCGGTGATGCTCGGCATGAAGCATGTCGCGCCGGTGATGATCAAGCAGCGCTCCGGCAGCATCGTCAACAACGGCTCGATCGCCGGGCATCTGTCGGGCTATTCCAGCTCGATGATCTACAGCGCCGCCAAGGCGGCGGTGAATCATCTCTCGCGCTGCGCGGCGATGGAGCTTGGCGAGCATAGCGTGCGCGTCAACTCGGTGTCGCCCGGCGCCATCGCCACCGGCATTCTCGCCAAGGCGCTCGGCATGCCGACGGACCGCGCCGATGCGATCGGCGAAATCATGAAGGAGGGCTTCGCCAAGGCGCAGCCGATCCCGCGCGCCGGCATCCCCGACGACATCGCGCAATGCGTGATCTGGCTCGCTTCCGACCGCTCCACTTTCGTCAACGGCATCGACATTGTCGTCGATGGCGGCATGATCGGCGGCAAGATGTATTCCCCGCATCAGGAGAGCCTGCGCCAGACCAGGCAGGCGCTCGGAATCTGAACCGTGGACAAAGCCGGATGCCTTCGCGCCGACGCCTGGACGAGATCATCGCGATTGCCGGAAGCGGCGATCGTGCCGGCGCGGTCGAACGCGCCGTCCATGACC
>JBEBWH010000043.1:0-14156 GCA_040392305.1 Bradyrhizobium sp.
TCTTGGCGCGCGGATCGTAGTTCTTGTAGACGCGGTGGCCGAAGCCCATCAGCCGCACCGACGAGTTCTTGTCCTTCACCTTGGCGATGAATTCCGGAATCTTGTCCACGGTGCCGATCTCGGCCAGCATCTTCAGCGCCGCCTCGTTGGCGCCGCCATGGGCCGGACCCCACAGGCAGGCGATGCCGGCGGCGATGCACGCGAAGGGGTTGGCGCCCGACGAGCCGGCGATGCGCACGGTCGAGGTCGAGGCGTTCTGTTCGTGGTCGGCGTGCAGGATGAAGATCTTGTCGAGTGCATCCGCCAGCACCGGATTGACCTTGTATTCCTCGCACGGCACCGCGAAGCACATGTGCAGGAAGTTGGCCGCGTAGTCGAGGTTGTTCTGCGGATAGACGAACGGCTGGCCGACGGAATACTTGTAGGCCATCGCCGCCAGCGTCGGCACCTTGGCGATCATGCGCATCGAGGCGATCATGCGCTGGGTCGGATCGTTGATGTCCGTCGAGTCATGATAGAATGCAGCGAGCGCGCCGACCGAGGCCACCATCACCGCCATCGGATGAGCGTCGCGACGGAACGCCTGGAAGAAGCTCCGCATCTGCTCGTGCACCATGGTGTGGTGCGTCACGCGATAGTCGAAGTCTTCCTTCTGCGCCTTGGTCGGCAGCTCGCCGTAAAGCAGCAGGTAACAGGTTTCGAGGAAGTCGCCTTTCTCCGCGAGCTGTTCGATCGGATAGCCCCGATACATCAGCACGCCTTCGTCGCCGTCGATATAAGTGATCTTCGACTGGCAGCTTCCCGTCGAGGTGAAGCCCGGATCGTAGGTGAACATCCCGGCCTGGGAATACAGCTTGCTGATGTCGATGACGTCAGGCCCGACGGTGCCGCTGATGACCGGAAATTGGTAACTCTTGTCGCCGACCGTGAGCGTTGCGGGTTTGGTGTTGGCTTTTGCGTCCATGGTGGTGTCCCCGGCAATGTTCGTTGCGGAACCGGATCATCCCCCTTACTGAAATAGGGTGGGACGCCCGGAATTCTAGTCGGCGTGCGGCATGGGTTAACGCATTGCTCCATGCGCCGCAAGACGTAGAACGGTCGTATATTGGAGAAGCGGGCAGGCTTTTTCCGCGCCGAAATTTGCAGCGTTCTATTGTTTCGCGAGCGAAAACGGCTTGACGGCGCGAAATCTCCGATGGTGTGGAGATGCGCCGGAAACGCGAAAGATAATGCTTCTTGCAGCCGTCAGGCGGAAGCCTGATCGGCCAGCCGGGCAAGACATTCCTCGCGCCCGAGCACCGCGAGCACGTCGAAGATGCCGGGCGATGTCGTCCGGCCCGTCAGCGCGACCCGGAGCGGCTGCGCCACGGCCCCGAGCTTGAGATTGTTCTGCTCGGCAAAAGTCCGCATGGCGGCTTCGGTCGAGGCGGCCGACCACGGACTGACATCCGCAAGCGTCTCGCGTAGGCGGGCGATGAGGGAGCGGACGTCGGCGCTCAGCAGCGCGGCTGCTTTCGGTTCGAGCGCCAACGGACGCTCGGCGAAAAGATAGGCCGCATTGTCCATCAGTTCGACCAGCGTCTTGGCGCGCTCCTTGAGGCCAGGCATGGCCTCCAGCAGCTGCGCGCGGGCGCCGCCGTCCAGCTTCGCCTTGATTTTATCGCCTTGCGGAATGAACGGCAGCATCTCGTCGATCATCGCCAACAACGATTGATCGTCGCTCTGGCGGATATAGTGGCCGTTGAGATTTTCCAACTTGGCGAAATCGAACCGAGCGGCCGAGCGGCCGATGGCGTTGAGGTCGAACAGTTCGATCATGTCGGCGGTCGAGAAAATCTCCTGATCGCCATGGCTCCAGCCGAGCCGCACCAGATAGTTGCGCAACGCCTCCGGGAGGTAGCCCATCGCGCGATAGGCGTCGACGCCCAGCGCGCCGTGCCGCTTCGACAGCTTCGAGCCGTCCGGGCCGTGGATCAGCGGGATATGCGACATGCTCGGGAAGTCCCAGCCCAGCGCGTCGTAAATCTGTTTCTGACGCGCCGCGTTGGTGAGGTGGTCGTCGCCGCGGATGACATGCGTCACGCCCATGTCGTGATCGTCGACCACGACCGCGAGCATGTAGGTGGGATTGCCGTCCGAGCGCAGCAGCACGAGGTCGTCCAGGTTCTCGTTCTGCCAGACCACGCGGCCCTGCACCTGGTCTTCGACGACGGTCTCGCCGGTCTGCGGCGCGCGCAGCCGGATCACCGGCTTGACGCCCGCGGGCGCCTCGGCCGGATCGCGATCGCGCCAGCGTCCATCGTAGCGCATGGGTCGGCCTTCGGCGCGCGCCTTTTCGCGCATCTCGGCCAGTTCCTCGGCGCTGGCGTAGCAGTGATAGGCCTTGCCCTCCGCAAGCATCTGTTCGGCGACGGCGCGGTGGCGCGCGGCATTGGCGTATTGATAGACGACGTCGCCATCCCATTGCAGCCCAAGCCAGGAGAGGCCGTCGAGAATGGCCTCGATCGCTGCCTGCGTGGAGCGCTCGCGGTCGGTGTCCTCGATGCGCAGCAGCATCTTACCGCCCCGGCCGCGCGCATACAGCCAGTTGAACAGCGCGGTGCGCGCTCCGCCAATATGGAGGAAGCCGGTGGGCGAGGGAGCGAAGCGGGTGACGATCTGGGACATTTGCTGCGGGGGTTGGATGCGGTGGGGCGGTGGCGCGAAATTGCGGCTCGTGTAGCATAGCGCGCGGGGAGAGTGTAGCGGGCTGTGGAGCAACCTTACACGACACCGCCGCCATCGCGGTCGCGCGAGAAGGTCGGAACATGGCCGACGCCGGCTTCGATCCGGCCTCGCGCGTTGTGGCCGGTGTCGGCGCTTCACGAGGCGTTCGGCGAGCGCCTGCGCGAACTCTTCTATGCGGAAGCAGGCCCCGGCCGCCTTGTTCCCTGGGTGCCGGTTGCGTTCGGCACGGGCATCGCGCTGTACTTCGCCGCCGACCGGGAGCCGATGGTTGCGGCGGCGACGCTGGCCGCGCTGGCCTTTGTCGTGGCGGCGTTCTGTCTCCGCCGCCGTCGTGTCTTTCCCATCGCGGCGCTGCTGGCAGCGATGACGGCCGGCTTCGCGATGGCGACGCTGAAGGCCAGTTGGGTCGCCCATCCGATACTGACGAAGACGATATATGCCGAAAGTCTGAAGGGCTTCGTTGAGGCGCGGGAGCAACGCGAGCGGACCGATCGTTTCGTGCTGCGCGTCACCGACATGCAGGCGGGGCGCAGCGACGTGCGTCTGTCTCGCGTGCGCCTCGCGGTCAGGAAAGGCACGGCGCCAGCGGTCGGCAGCTTCGTCGAACTCAAGGCGCGCCTGTCGCCGCCGCTCGCCCCGCTGCGGCCCGGCGGTTACGACTTCGCGCGCGATCTGTACTTTCAGAAGATCGGCGCCTCGGGCTTCGTGCTCGGAGCAGTCACGGAGCGCGCGGCCGAAGGGCAGGGCGGCTGGCATCTGCGTTACGCGGCGCTGATGCAGAATATGCGCGACGCGATCGATGCGCGCATCCGCACCGTGCTGGACGGCGACAGCCGCGCCATCGCCACCGCGCTTCTGACCGGGCGTCGCGACGCCATCAGCACGCCGGTGAATGATGCGATGTTCGTTTCCGGCCTTGGTCACATTCTATCGATTTCCGGCTACCACATGGCGGTGGTGGCGGGCGTCGCATTCTTCGCGCTGCGGGCGTTGCTGGCGGCGTTTCCGCTGCTGGTCGCGACATTTCCGATCAAGAAATTCGCGGCGGCGGCGGCGCTGGCCGCGGCGACATTCTATCTGCTGCTGTCCGGCGGCGAGGTGGCGACGCAACGGTCGTTCTTCATGACCGCCGTGGTGTTGATCGCGGTGATGGCAGATCGCCGCGCGATCACGCTCCGGACGCTGGCGGTCGCGGCGATGATCGTGCTCACGCTTGCGCCGGAGGCGCTGGTGCATCCGAGCTTTCAGATGTCGTTCGCCGCAACGCTGGGTCTCGTCGCGCTGGTGCAGTTCGGGCTGCCGCGCTTATTCGCAGCAGCAGAGGACTCCCTTGCGGCGCGCGCCGCGCTGTGGGGCGGGCGGGAGGTGGCGATGCTTGCGGCGGCATCGCTGATCGCCGGCCTTGCGACGATGCCGTTCGCCGCATTCCACTTCCATCGCCTCGCGCCCTATGGCGTGCTCGCCAATCTGGCGGCCATGCCGGTGGTGTCGGGGCTGGTCATGCCGGCGGGGCTGCTCGGACTGCTTGCGATGCCGTTCGGCCTCGACGGCGCGTTCTGGCATTTGATGGGGCTCGGCATCGACTGGATGACCACGATCGCGATCTTAGTCGCGGCACTGCCCGGCGCAGTCGGGCGCGTCCCGGCGTTCGGCACCGGCTCCCTGCTTGCGATGACGTTCGGCATCGCGCTGCTCGGGTTGCTGCGCACGCGGTTGCGGCTCGTCGGGGTCGCGATCGTCCTCTTTGGCGTGGCGTGGGCGGCGCTGATGCCGCGCGCCGACATCGTGGTCGCCGCCGACGGCCGTAGTGTCGCGGTCCGCGGCAGCGATGGCCGGATGCATGTGATGCGGTTCGAGAGCGATGCCTTCACGGTGCGCGAGTGGCTGGCCGCCGATGCCGATCCGCGCGCGCCCACCGACCCATCGCTCAAGGACGGCGTGTCGTGCGACCATGCCGCCTGCGTGGTGGCGATGCGCGGCGGCGCGCTGGTGTCGCTGGTGCGCCGCCCCGACGCATTCGCCGAGGACTGCGAGCGCGCCGCGGTGATCGTCACCACCCACCAGGCGCCATCATCCTGCGGCGCACTGGTAATTGATCGCGCCCGCCTGGAACGGCAGGGCGCTCTGGCGCTGCGACAGACGGATGCCGGTTTCAGGATCGACGCGAGCCGCCCGCGAGGGCAGGACAGGCCGTGGCAACCGAAGCTGCCTGCAGTCGAGCCGGACCAGCATTCAGGCCGGCGTGACGGCTCTACAGCGCCCGCAGATGCGACGCCGCCGGCCGACGCCATGTCGGAGGATACGCCTTAGAGCGTTTTCGAGCGAAGCACGCCCTCGGGCTTGACCCGAGGGTGGAAACCGATTCGCGTGAAGAAAACGCGTCAGAATAAAGATATAGAGCTTCGCTTCTGATTCCATCATAAGCGGGAAAGCTCTAGCGTTTTCATCATTGCGACGATGCGCGGCGCTGGTCGTTTGCTTCGACGGGTTGGCGTTTAGCCAAACCGGCCTTCGCCCACGGGTCAGGCCCGAGGACGTCCATCTTGCGAAAACGGTTCAGTATCGCCGATACAGCCCGATCAGCTTGCCCTGAATCTGCACCCGGTTCGGCGGCAGGATGCGCACTTCATAGGCGGTGTTCGCCGGCTCAAGCGCGATCGATGCGCCGCGACGGCGGAAACGCTTCAACGTTGCCTCTTCCTGATCGATCAGCGCGACGACGATGTCGCCGGTGTCGGCGGCTTCGCTGCGCTGGATCAACGCCATATCGCCGTCGAGAATGCCCGCGTCGATCATCGAATCGCCGCGCACTTCGAGAGCATAATGCTCGCCGGGACCGAGCATGTCGGGCGGCACGCTGATGGTATGGCTGCGCGTCTGAAGCGCCTCGATCGGCGTGCCGGCTGCGATCCGGCCCATGACCGGCACGGCGACCGGGGCATTGGCGCTGTCCGCCACGGCGGCGGGGCGCACCTTGCCGAGATTGCCTTCGATGACGCTGGGCGTGAAGCCGCGCCGGCCTCCGCCGGCTGCCGAGATTTCGGGCAGCTTGAGAACCTCGATGGCACGCGCGCGATTGGGCAGGCGGCGGATGAAGCCGCGCTCTTCGAGCGCGGTGATCAGACGGTGGATGCCGGACTTCGAACGCAGATCGAGGGCATCTTTCATCTCGTCGAAGGAAGGCGGAACCCCGCTCTCCTTCAGCCGCTCATTGATGAAGCGAAGAAGCTCGAATTGCTTGCGTGTCAGCATGTCAGACAGGTCCCCCGATATCCGCGTGTCCAGAAAACCGACGCTGACGGGCGAAATTCCGCCACACAATCAGCCTTCGAAACAAATCATGAACATACCCTATATGTTCAGTGTGTGTTCCGCAAGCACTTAATTTCCGGTCAACGGAGCGGGCGATAAGTCAGGACGGCAGCCGAAAAATCACGCAGGGCGAGCCTGCGGCGGCGGCGGGCGCATGCGGCGGGCGCAGAATCAGCGCCTTGGCGGCGGACAGGTTGCCGAGCAGGGACGAATCCTGCTGGCTAACAGGGGTCGCCACCGGCGGTCCGCCATCGGTCAGAGTGAGTCGGGCGCGCAGATAGTCCTGCCGGTGGTCGTTCTCGGCGACGTCGCTGCCGAGAATGGCATGCTCGGGAATCTGGTGCACATCGGCCCGGCCGGAGAGCGCCCGGATCAGCGGCACCGCGAACAGAAAGGAACAGATATAGGACGACGCCGGGTTGCCCGGCACGCCGATCACCCGCATCGCGCCGAGGCGCCCATGCATCATCGGCTTGCCGGGGCGCAGCGCGATCCGCCAGAACGCGATATCGACGCCTTCGGCCTCCAGCGCCCGCTTGACGACGTCGTGGTCGCCGACCGACGCGCCGCCGGCGGTGATGAGGATATTTGCGCCGAGGTCGCGTGCGCGCCGGATCGCGGCAGTGGTCGATTCCATCGTGTCGCGGGCGACCCCGAGGTCGATGACGTCCGCGCCTTCGCAACGGGCCAGCGCACGCAGCGCGTAGCCGTTGGAGTGGACGATCTGACCGGGCGCAGGGTCGGTCCCGGGCATCACGAGTTCGTCGCCGGTTGCCAAAAAGGCGACCTTGGGGCGGCGGCGCACGGGCAGCTCGGGATGGTTCATCGCGGCGGCAAGCGCGAGGTCCCGTTCGGTCAGCCGCGTCCCCGCGCGCAGCAGCACGTCGCCGGTTCGAAAATCGATGCCCGCGGCGCGGATGTGGCGTCCCGGCCGGGCGGCCTCGTTGAGGGTCACGCTGTCGCCGTCGCGAGCGGTATCCTCCTGCACGACAACAGCATCGGCGCCCCTGGGCACCACGCCGCCGGTGAAGATGCGCACGGCCTCGCCCTTGCCGACCTCCTTGTCGAAGGGGCGGCCGGCCGCGACCTCGCCGATCAGCCGCAGGGTGACGGGGGCCGTCCCGGCGTCCCGCACGCGGACGGCATAGCCGTCCATCGCCGACATCGCATCCGGCGGCTGGGTGCGCAGGGCGGCCACGTCGCGGGCGAGTACACGGTGATAAGCGTCGTCGAGCGCGACCATCTCTTCCGGCAGAGCGCTTGCACCATCCAGCACCTTGGCAAGCGCGTCGGCAACCGGCGTGAGTGCGCTCTTCGCTGCCATGATGACCGTCTCCCCGTTATAGGTCGGCACGATAGTGGCCCGACTTGCCGCCCATCTTCTCAACGAGGCGGATGGCCTCGATGCGAACGCCGCGCTCGACCGCCTTGATCATATCGTAGATCGTGAGGCACGCGACCGACACCGCGGTCAGCGCTTCCATCTCGACGCCTGTCGGACCTTTGACCTTCACCGTAGCACGCACGCGACAGCCGGGCAGGGCGGTGTCCGGCGTGATGTCCAGCGTCACCTTCGACAGCGCCAGCGGATGGCACAGCGGAATGAGGTCCGACGTCCGCTTGGCGGCCATGATGCCGGCGATGCGCGCGGTCGCCAGCACGTCGCCTTTCGCGGCCGCGCCGCCGACGATGAGATCGAGCGTTGCCGGCTCCATCACCACGCAGCCTTCCGCGACCGCGGTCCGCTCGGTATCGGCTTTGGCTGAGACATCCACCATCCGCGCCTCGCCGTGTTCGTTGATATGGGTCAGGCCGGTTTCGGTCGGTGCAGCCTTGCGCGCCATGGTCTAGCGCGCCTCCGCGCCGGCCGGTTCGCGACTGAGCAGCGCGCGGGTGGCGGCGGTGACGTCGGCGTGGCGCATCAGGCTTTCACCGACGAGATAGGCCGATATGCCGACGCGCGCGAGCCGTGAGAGATCCGCGGCGGTGAAGATGCCGCTTTCGCCAATCGCGATGCGATCCTTCGGGATGAGCGGCGCGAGAGTCTCGCTGGTCGCGAGCGACGTCTCGAAGGTGCGCAGATTGCGGTTGTTGACGCCGATCAGCGGCGAGCGCAGCCGCAGCGCGCGTTCGAGTTCGGCTTCGTCGTGCACTTCGAGCAGCACGTCCATGCCGAGCGCGAGCGCCGTGTCCTCAAGGCCCTTGGCGTCGCCGTCGTCGACGGCGGCCAGAATGATGAGGATGCAGTCCGCTCCCCATGCGCGCGCCTCGAACACCTGATAGGCGTCGTACATGAAGTCCTTGCGCAGCACCGGCAGCCCCGTCGCCGCACGCGCCGCGACGAGGAAATCGGGATGGCCCTGAAACGACGGAGTATCGGTCAGCACCGACAGACAAGCGGCACCGCCTGCCTCGTAGGCGCGCGCCAGCACCGGCGGATCGAAGTCGGCGCGGATCAGCCCCTTGGAGGGCGAGGCTTTCTTGATCTCGGCGATCAGCGCACTTTCGCCCCGGTCGATGCGGGCGCGCAGGGCATCCGCGAAGCCGCGCGGAGCGGGCGCGTTCGCCGCCGCCGTTCTGATCTCGGCGAGCGGGCGGGCGGCTTTGGCGGCGGCGATTTCCTCGCGCTTGTAGGTTTCGATCCGGGCGAGAATGTCCGACATTAGGTCTCCGCTGAGGCGTTGCTGACGGCGACGAGGTGCTCCAGCCGCTTGCGCGCGGCGCCGCTGTCAAGCGATTGTGTCGCAAGCGCGACGCCGTCCTTCAGGTTGCCGGCGCGCCCGGCGACGACCAGGGCGGCGGCGGCGTTGAGCAGCGCCACGTTGCGGAATGCGCCGGGCTTTCCTTCCAGCACGGCGCGTAGCGCCGCCGCGTTGTGATCGGCGTCGCCGCCTTTCAGGTCGGCGCTGGCCGCCAGCGGCAGCCCCGCATCGGCGGGGCCGATCTCGAATTCACGGATCGCGCCGTCCTTGAGTTCGGCCACATAGGTCGGGCCGGTCAGGGTGATCTCGTCGAGCCCGTCGGAGCCATGCACCACCCAGGCGGCGTCGGAGCCGAGATTCTTGAGCACCTGCGCCAGCGGCAGCACCCATTGGCGGGAGAATACGCCGACCATCAACCGCTTGACGCCGGCCGGGTTGGACAGCGGACCGAGCAGGTTGAAGATGGTGCGGGTGGCAAGCTCGACGCGGGTCGGGCCGACATTCTTCATCGCCGGATGATGCGTCGGCGCGAACATGAAGCCGATACCGGTCTCGTTGACGCAACGGCCGACCTGGTCCGGAGCGATATCGACCTTGACGCCGAGCGCCATCAGGACGTCGGCGGCGCCGGAGCGGGAGGACAGAGCCCGATTGCCGTGCTTGGCGACCGGCACGCCGGCACCGGCGACGATGAAGGACGCGCAGGTGGAAACATTGACCGAGCCGGAGCCGTCGCCGCCGGTGCCCACGATATCGACCGCGTCGGCCGGGGCGGTGACGCGGATCATCTTGGCGCGCATCGCCGTGACTGCGCCCGTGATCTCGTCCACCGTCTCGCCGCGGACGCGCAGGCCCATCAACAGACCGCCCATTTGCGAGGGCGTGGCGTCGCCCGACATCATGGCGTCGAATGCCGCCGCTGCTTCCTCGCGCGTCAGCGCCGCGCCGGTGGCGACCTTGCCGATCAATGTTCTCAGATCATTCATGCGAACCTGCGAATAGCGCAATCCGGCAACATCTGCCTGTATCGCTCATAGAACATTTCGAGGTCCGCTGAAAACCGCTTTGCCGTTCCTCGCCATCGATCGTGCCTTACTGGCCCGCGCCGGTCACCTGAGCCAGCGCGCCCTGGTTGATGCTGACGCCGATGTCGGTCTCGATCTTGCGGACATAGGCGGTGATCTGCTCGTCGTTCAGCATTCCCTTCAGCACATCCTGAAGCTGTTTGGCTTCTTCGGAAGCCGCATCGAAGGCGGGCACTGTGATTTCGGTGAGCTGGAAGACGATCCGGTCGGCCCCGTTGCCGTCGGCCTCGCCGGCGCCGCCCTTGGCGATGCGGAAGGCGGCCCGGATCGCTCCGGACGACAGCCCGGTCACGGTATCGGTCCGCTTGAAGTTCTCCGCCGTCTGCACGGTCACGCCCGCAGCACCGGCCTCGCTCGCCAGCGATGCGCCGCCGTTGATCTTGTCGACCATCGCCTTGGCCTTGTCGCGCAGCCGCGCCGCGATCTGGTCGGCGCGCCAGCGCGCCTCGACCTGATCCTTGACCTCATCGAATGTGCGGTCGCGCGAGGGCGTCACGCCGAGCACTTCGAACCAGATATAGCCGCCGTCATGCGAAATCGGGTCGGTTTCGACGCCGACTTCGCTTTCGAACGCCTGAGCCACGATATCGGTGCCTTCCGGCAGGCCGCCGACGGGCTGGCCATCGGGTCCGCGACCGGAGCGGTCGATCGCCTCGATCGTGGTGGCCGCCAGCCCAAGCTTCTTGGCGGCTTCGGCGACATTGGCGCCACCGCCGCGCTCGTCCTCCATCTTATTGCGCATATCCTCGACCGAGGCGCGGGCGCGCTCGAGCGCGAGTTCGCGCTTGATCTCGTCGGACACGCTTTCATAGGTCGGGTCGGTGCCGGCCTCGATCTTCGTGACCTTGACCAGCGCGGTGCCGAACGTGCCGGCGACGGGCTGGCTGATCTCGTCGAGCGGCAGCGCGAACGCGGCGTCCGCAATCGCAGGATCGATGATCGCCGATTTGGTCACGAGGCCGAGTTCGATGTCCGACGCGCCAAGGCCGCGTTCCTTCGCGAGGTCGGCAAACGAGGTCCCGGCGACGAGCTTGTCGCGGGCGGCCTTGGCCTCGTCGGCGTTGGCGAACATCATCTGCGAGACTTCGCGCTTTTCCGCCTTGGCGAACTTCTCCTTGCGCTCCTCGAACGCCTTGCGGGCGTCGGCGTCGGAAATGTCGGTCCACTTGGCGATGCTTGCTGGCGTCACCGTCACCACCGCGATCTTGCGATATTCGGGCGCGCGGAAGGCGGCTTTGTTGTCGTCGAAATAAGCCGTCAGGGTTTCCGGAGAAGGCGTCTCGATCACTCCGGCCTGCGCCGCGCCGAGCGTGACATAGGACACCGAACGCTGTTCGTTCTGGAAACGGCTGATCGCCTCGGTCAGCGTGTTGGAGGGCTTGACGCCTTCGGTGATCGTGCCGGTGATCTGCCGCCGCAAGGTGGCGCTGCGCTGCTCGGCGATGTAGCGCTGCTCGGTGAAGCCCGCCTGCCGGATGATCTGGCCGAAGCGCGCCGGATCGAAATTGCCGGACAGGCCGCGGAAGTTGGGATCGAGCGAAATCTGCCGGATGATCTCGGCGTCCGACTGGGCGAGGCCGAGCCGCTTGGCTTCCTCGTTCAGCGTGGTCTCGGCCACGATCTGCTGCAACACCTGCCGGTCGATGCCGAAGGCGCGCGCCTGATCCTGGGTCAGCGGACGGCCGATCTGGCGCCCGAGCTGCTGCAGCCGCTCGGTATAAATCTGGCGGAATTGTTCGATCGTGATCTCCGTCCCGCCGACCTTGGCGACGGTCGAGCGTCCGAAGCCCCGGAAAATGTCGCCGATGCCCCACACGCCGAAGCTGATGATGAGGATGCCCATGACGGCTCCCATCACGATCTTGCCGAGCCAATTCGAGGATAGTCTGTGAATATCGCGAAGCATTCAGGCCAACTTTTTTGTTCGCGCGACGGCGGACCTCTGCGATCCGGACGGCGATGGTCGTGTGCGGATGAAATCAGGCGCTCCAAACAGCGCCAAGACCGTTTGGCCTTATAAAGTGCGCTCCGGGGGGCCGCAACCTCGCGCGAGCGGGTGAATTGGCGCAGCCTTGCTTGAGCGGCGCGGCGCGGTCTGATAGCGCAACCGTGACTGGAACCGGATCGTACCATTCAGCCAATCGTGTGAGGAGCCGATGACCGATGCGCGCCGCCCGCTGATCGCGGGAAACTGGAAGATGAACGGCCTTAAGGCGTCCCTGACCGAACTTGGAGGGATCGCGCGCGGGGTGGGCGATTTGTGGCGCAGGATGGATCTTCTGATCTGTCCGCCGGCGACCATCCTGTTCACGGCCGCAGCTTCCGTGATCGGCTCGAAAGTCACGGTTGGGGGGCAGGACTGCCACGCCAATGCATCCGGCGCCCATACCGGCGATATTTCCGCGGAGATGCTGGCGGACGCCGGCGCCAGCGCGGTGATCGTCGGACATTCCGAGCGGCGCGCCGACCATGGCGAGACTAACGACATGGTTCGCGCCAAGGCGGAAGCGGCGTGGCGGGCCGGCCTTGTGGCAATCGTCTGCGTCGGCGAGACGCTGGCCGATCGCGACGCCGGGCGGACGCGGGACGTGGTCGGCGCGCAGCTCGCCGGCTCCGTGCCGGACGGGGCGGCGGGCGACAATCTCGTCGTCGCCTATGAACCGGTCTGGGCGATCGGCACGGGCCGGACGCCGACGACTGAAAATGTCGCGGAAGTTCATGGGTTTATCGGCTCCGAGGCCGATCGGAGTCGCATCCTCTATGGTGGATCGGTGAAGCCCGACAATGCCGCCGGGCTTCTCGCCGTGGCGAATGTCGACGGCGCGCTGATCGGCGGCGCAAGTCTCAAGGCCGACGACTTTCTGGCCATTGCACGGGCCTGCTCCTGATGAGGCAGAAGCCCGCATCGCGCGGGGCCGCCGGCCATGTGCCAATAGGAGGCTGCTCCGAGGCGATCGGGGTGGCAATCGCCACGCCGATCGTGTAGAGACCGCGCAACTTCAACCTCGTCCAGGCTCGAGTCGAGGCGCGCCGCGTTGCGCTGCCCGGCTGTCGGCCTGTGATGGAAGAGACCTATGGAAAACGTCATTATCGTCATCCACCTGATCATCGTGCTGGCTCTGACCGGCGTGATTCTGGTGCAGCGATCCGAGGGCGGCGGTCTCGGCATCGGCGGCGGTGGCGGGGGCGGCTTCATGTCGAGCCGCGGCACGTCGAACCTGTTGACACGCACCACCGCCATTCTGGCGACCATTTTCTTCATCACCAGCCTTCTGCTGTCCTGGATGGCCGGAAATCAGCGGTCGCCAAGCTCCATCATCAATTCTTCGCCCGCTCCGATTTCGCAGCCGGGAACCCCGGCCGCGCCGAGCAGCGGCGGCATTCTCGATTCGCTGCGGCAGCAGAACGAGTCGCAGCCGCCGCAGGCCCCGCGCTCGCAATAGGCGAGAAATAGGGCGCGGTTCACGCACAGGATGCGAAGCCGCGCTCAAGCCCTTCGACCGGCTTGAATTTTCGAATTACCGCCGCAGCAATCTCAGAAAGCTGTGGCGGACGGTATTTGGTTTTTGCGAATCGCGGCTGGCGCGGTAAAGGTAGGCTCCCATGGCGCGGTACATTTTCATCACCGGCGGCGTGGTTTCCTCGCTCGGCAAAGGTCTGGCATCGGCGGCCCTCGGCGCGCTGCTGCAATCGCGGGGCTACAAGGTCCGGCTGCGCAAGCTCGACCCCTATCTCAACCTCGATCCCGGCACGATGTCGCCGTATCAGCACGGCGAGGTTTTCGTCACCGACGACGGCGCCGAGACCGATCTCGATCTCGGCCACTACGAGCGCTTCACCGGTCGGCCGGCAAGCAAGGCCGACAACATCACGACCGGCCGCATCTATCAGGACATTCTCACCAAGGAACGGCGCGGCGACTATCTCGGCGCGACCATTCAGGTGATCCCGCACGTCACCAACGCCATCAAGGACTTCATCCTCAACGGCAATGACGGGTTCGATTTCGTGCTCTGCGAGATCGGCGGCACGGTCGGCGATATCGAAGGCCTGCCGTTCTTCGAGGCCATCCGCCAGCTCAAGAACGATCTGCCGCGCGGCCAGTGCATCTACATCCACCTGACGCTGCTGCCGTTCATCCCGAGCGCCGGCGAACTGAAGACCAAGCCGACCCAGCATTCCGTCAAGGAACTGCGCTCGATCGGCATCCAGCCCGACATCCTGCTGTGCCGCACCGACCGCACCATCCCGCCGGAGGAGCGGCGCAAGCTCGGGCTGTTCTGCAACGTGCGCGAAAGCGCGGTGATCGAAGCGCGCGACGTCGACAACA
>JBEBWH010000044.1:0-14055 GCA_040392305.1 Bradyrhizobium sp.
TTGCAGAAGCCGAAATCCTCGAACTGCATCAGCACCGCGATGGTGAAGTCGTCATAAGGCTGGAACATCGAGATATCGGACGGTGTCAGCCCCGCCTTGGCGAACACCTTCGGCCCGATATGGGAGAAGCCGGTTTCGGTGATGTCCGGGCACGCCTTGTTGCCGTTGACGTTGGTCAGCTCCGCATAGGCGGCCGGCCGCACCGTCTTCTTGATGCCGAGCTGCTGGGCCCGCTCCTGCGTCATCACGAGGAACGCATTGGCGCCGTCGCAGAACATCACCGAGTCGAGCATGCGCAGCGGATCGGCCACCACGCGCGAAGACATATAGTCTTCCGTGGTCATCGGCTTTTTGAACTTCTCCAGCGCGTTGTCGTTGAGCAGCGCATGCTCGCGCTGCACGGTGGCGATCTTGGCCAGCGCTTCGTCCTTCAGGTCATACTGATGGGCGTAGCGGTTCATCAGAAGGCCGAACATCGCAGGCGGCCCCTGCACGCCGACGGGATCCTGAAACTCGCCGCGGAACGCACCGTAGTTGGCGCGCCAGCTGGTGCTCGGCGCATCCGCCGACAGCACCACGGCGACCTCGCAATAGCCGTCGCGGATCGCGGACATCGCCCGCGCCACGCCGCCGGTCGCCGAACATCCACCGATGCCGCCATAATTGAGCCAGGTCGGCGAGATGCCGAGCGCGTCGGCCATATAAACGGCGAAGAACGGGTTCGATGCCTCGCTGAGCGGCACCGTCACCGACATGCCGTCAATAAGATCCTTCTCGATCCCGGTCGCCTCGATCAGCGACGCCAACGCCTCGCCGGCAAAATCATAGGCGCTGCGGCCCGACTTAAAGATAACCGGCGTCTCCGAATAGCCGGCAATAACGATATCGCTTTTGCTCATCGCGCTCTCACTCTCCACGAAACTTGGGCGAACGCTTTTCGCGGAACGCCTGCAGGCCTTCCTTGCGATCAGCGGTGAAGTACAACATGAAGGACACGTCGGCCTCGGCGGTCATGCCGTCCTGCAACGCCATGTCCTCGCCGCGGTCGATCACGCCCTTGGTGAACATCACCGACAACGGCGCGTTGCCGGCGATGGTCGCGGCAAGTTCGCGCGCCTTCTCCAGCGCGCCGCCGGCCGGCGTGACGTGATTGACAAGGCGGATCTCGCGCGCTTCCGCGGCCGCGATGCGGCGACCGGTCCACATCAGCTCCTTGGCGAGCGGCTTGCCGATCAGGCGCGCCAGCGTCTGCGTACCGCCGCCGCCCGGCATCAGGCCGAGCTTGATCTCCGGCAGACCGAACTTCGCCGTCTCGCCCGCCACGATCATGTCGCCGACCAGCGCCAGTTCGAGGCCGCCGCCGAGCGCGAAGCCCTCGACCGCGCTGATCACCGGCTTGGTGTATTCCGGCAGTTCGCGAAAGAGCTGGTTCACTTTCCGCGTGCGACGGCGATAGCGATAGAAGTCGAAATACTCGTTGTCCTTGATCTGGAACTCGCTGGTGTCGATGCCGGTGCAGAACGCCTTGTCGCTGCCGAGCAGAATTACGGCGTGGCACTCACGATCGAACTCCACCTCTCCCATCGCATGCAGGATTTCCTCCGCCGTTTGCTCGCGGATCGAATTCATCTTCTCCGGACGGTTGATCTGAATCTCCAGCCACCCCGCCCCGCGCGTCACCGCGATATCGTCATAAGTCACGTCCAACTCCCATTCGTCTTGATGCGGCGAAGTCAGTCGCCGTCCTGTTCGCCCATGGCGGTCGCAATGCGATCGTGCAGCGCAGTGCGCTTCGCGCCGTCCACGCGATCCTCATCCTGAATTCGTTCCTCGAGCACCATGTTGGCGCCCTGCTCCAGCACCAGAACTCGATCCGCCATCTCAATTGCGTCGTCGATCCGATGCGTCACGAACAGACATGTTTTCTGGAACTCTCGCACCACGCGGCTAAAGTCCGCGCGCAACACCTTTGATGTCACGTGATCGAGCTGACTGAACGATTCATCGAGCAGCACCAGTTCCGGATCGACTGCAAGCGCCCGCGCAAGCGACACCCGCTGCCGCATGCCGCCTGAAAGTTCGTGTACATACTTGCTTTCAGCCCCGGCGAGTCCGACACGCGCAAGCCAGGTCGTCGCGATCGCGATCGCCTCCGCCTTCGACTTGCCGAGAATCCGAAGACCGAGACTTGCGTTCTCGACTGCCGTCATCCACGGCAACATGCGGTCCTGCTGGAAGCTCACCGCGAGCTTGCCACGCAGCTTCTTGAACTCCGCGTAGGGATCGCAACCGGCGACCCGGATCGAGCCCGAGTCATAGGACAGGTTGCCCATGATCATGTTCAGAACCGTGCTCTTGCCGGCGCCAGTGCGACCGAGCAGCGCAACGATCTCGCCCTTGCGCACCACGAGATTGAGGTTCTCGGCGACGACCAGATTGCCGAACGCCTTGGTCACACCCTTGATCTCGATGACGGAAGCCGCCGTATCCATCGTGTTCATCGGATCACCGCCTCCGGCCGATAGCGCAGCACGATCTTCTCCAGAGCAGTGACGAGCGCCTGCAGCGTCAGGTTGAACACCACCAGCAGCAACGTCCATGCGAAGATCGTGTCGATCCGGAACGTCGACTGCGCCAGGTTCATCCGCGCGCCGATTCCGATGGCGGACGCCACGAGTTCCGCGAAGATCGCCATGCGGATGGCATAACCGATCACCGACTTCGTCGTAAGAAAGACATACGGCACAATATGCGGACCGATGAGGAAGCGCATGACATGCCAGCGATTAGGCCGAAAGCTGTCGACCATATCGACGAGCTCCTTCGGCAGCGCGCGAATGCCATCATAGACATTGAGCGCATAGAACGGAATCAGGATCACCGAAAGGATGAAAAAGATACGAACTTCGGGATCCTTGAACCAAAAGATCGCCACCAACATCCATGAGAGTGCCGGAATTCCAGTATCGATAATGACAAGCGAACGCAGATAGGGACGCATCCTCGGCTGCGTCCCCATCACCACGCCGAGCAGCACACCCGTTGCCATCGCAAACAGCACCGCGATGAACAATCGCAGCGCGGTCACGCCGATATGGCCCAGGTCTCCTGTCAGAATCTGCCAAGTCGATTTGAGAATCTCGATCGGCGCTGGAATGATGTAGGAGGGCACGAACCAGCTCGCGATCTGGATCGCCAGAACGAGCCCAAGCGACACCATGATCGTCGGCACGAAATCGCCGCCGGCGCGCCCGGCTGCCGCCGGACGGACCCGCGATGCTGGCCGATAGGAAACATTCTCCGACTGCGCTGTCACTCAGAACCATCCATCATTGAGCAGGTCAGGAAGCGAGGGCCGGCGAACCGCCCCTCGCTCGTTCAGTCGGCGTTATGCGAAAAAGTCTTTGTCCGGCACACCAGTCAGCAACTTATTGGTTGCCAGGAACTGCGAAGCTGCGGTGACGCTCTTGCGGCCGGCATCGTCGCGCATCGAACTGAACTTGAAGCTGAGCCGGCGCGACGAAATCGCGTCCTGCAGCACGTCCGGCGCAAACCCGGTGCGCTCGCCGACGATCTTCACCGCAGCCGGCACGTCCGCGAGAATGCCCTCGATGCAATTCTTGAACACGCCGTTGAGACGGTCGGCGACCTGTGGATCCTTCTTCAACAACGCGCTGGTAATCCCGACGCCAAAGTAAGGCAGATCCTGTCCGTGCTTCGTCTTGTAGGCGTCGCCTGCGTTGAAAATGACCTGCAGATTGGGATCGTCCTTCATCACATTGGTGATGTTCGGCTCCCACGACAGCGCACCCTCCACGCTGCGGGCGCGCAGTAGCGTCACCGACGTCGCTGGATTAGTGACGTTCTGTACCTTCATATCTTTCTCGATGTCGATATTGAGGGTATCCTGCACAACAGCACGCACCATGCGATAGGTGCCGGTGGATTGCGGCGCGGCGAGCGTCTTGCCGCGGAGGTCGGCGACCGTCTTGGCTCCGCTTTTCGGCGCCATGATATTGATCATCTGCGCGGTCGAGATGTTGCAAAGGAGCTTGATCGGCACGCCACTCAGATAGCGGGTGGCAAACGTATCCCAGCTGCCGATGCAGACATCGTAGTTACCGGCGACGAAATCACCGTAATAGGTCGGCACAGACGTATAGTTGATCGGCTCCGCCAGCTTGAACCCGTTCTTCTCGTCGAGCTTGTGATGGCGGATATACTCGGTCACCAGAACGGTGAAACCCGGCGTCAGCGACGCCCAACGCACCGGCTCCGACGCATAGGCAGCCGTGCGGCCCAGCATCGGCGCGAGACCCGAAGCGCTCAGCACAGCAGCCGAGCGGACGAAGCTTCGCCGAGTCAGATCGATCATTCCTAATTCCTCCCCTCAGACAGAAAATGCACGACGAGCTCTTGCAAAAGCTCGACTGTGGCGGACCTGTCGTTGTCACGATGTAAGTGACGCTTCTTGCCGTCGACTTTCAGTCACGTTGTGACCATGTCATCGATGAGCGGGGGCGAATAGAGAAAAGATGCTAACACCACGTTCCAGATCTGGAACGTATCTTCACGCGGCCTGTTTCTGATGACGCGAAGAATCGTGCACGCACGCCGACGCACTGCGCTTCGATAACGACACAGAATCCGGTCGCACGATTTTAGTACGGACGTCAACGCCACCGCGCAAGCGCGGCGGCGCTTCAATCGACCGACGCCACGTTGCCGCTCAGACCGCGATGGCCTTGAGCAGACGGTCTCGGGCATCGTCCGTCGTGGCGTTGCCTTCGAGCACCACCGAGCCGCGCTCGATGGCATAGAAACGGTCGGAGATCGCCAGCGCGCCGGCGACGTTCTGCTCGACCAGAAGCACGATCATGCCGGACGCCTTCATCTCGGCGATGATGGCGAAGATGTCGGCGACGATCATCGGCGCGAGCCCTTCGCTCGGCTCGTCGATCAGCACCACGCGCGGCTGGCCGATCATCACGCGCGCCATCGCCAGCATCTGCTGCTCGCCGCCGGACAGCGTGGTGCCGGTCTGTCGCCGCCGCTCCGCAAGGCGTGGAAAGCGATCGTAGATCTTCTGCACCGCAGCCCAGTCGCCGGCGCGCGAGCGCTCGCTGCGCTGCATCAGGCCGAGCTTGAGGTTTTCCTCCACCGACAGGCCGGGAAAGATGCGCCGGTCTTCCGGCACGAAGCCAACGCCGCGGCGGCAGATCTGGTCCGGCGTGAGCCCGCTGAACGGCTGACCGTCGAGCATCACCGCGCCGTCGCTTGGCTGCACCCAGCCGGCGACCGTCTTCATCAGCGTGGTCTTGCCCACGCCGTTGCGGCCGAAGATGCCGACCACCTCGCCGGGCGCGGCCTCGAGCGATATCCCCTGGATGATGTGCGACAGGCCATAGTGGACGTGAAGATTATCGATCTTCAGCATGACGCATCTCCGAAGTAAGCGGACTTGACCGCCGGGTCCGCCCTCACCTCCGTCGGCGATCCTTCGGCGAGTTTGCGCCCCTGATGCATCACCACGATATGATCGGAGATGTCCATCACCAGCCCGATGTCATGTTCGATCAACAGGATGGTGACGTCGCGCGACAACTCGCGGATGAGAGTGGCGGTGTCGGCGGTGTCACCATGGCTCATGCCCTGCGTCGGCTCGTCGAGCAGCAGCGCCGAGGGCTTTGCCGCAAGCGCGACGGCGATTTCGAGACGCCGTTGCTCGCCGTGCGACAGCGCGCCGGCCAGTTCCCCGAGCTTCGCCTGAAGGCCGAAGCGCTCCACCAGTTCGCCCACCCGCCGCAAGCCGATCTCGCCGCGGCTGATCGGGCGCAGCATCTGGCGCGGCGGCTCGAGCCGTTGCGCCGCGAGCTGCAGATTTTCGAACACGGTGAGTTCGAAGAACAGATTGGTGATCTGGAACGAGCGCCCCAGACCGGCCTGCTGCATCAGATGCGGCGGCGACCCGGTCCGCTCGATCTCGTCGAGAATGACGCGACCCGCGTGCGGCCGGATCAGGCCGCTGATCAGATTGAACAGCGTCGACTTGCCGGCGCCGTTCGGGCCGATCACCGTGGTGATGGCGTTGCGCGCCGCCTCGAACGAGACGCCGTCCACCGCCCTGATGCCGCCAAAGGCGACGCTGAGGCCATCCACCTTGAGCGCCGGCGTCATCGCGAACCTCCGCTGAGCAGCCGCTCGATGCGCGGCCGGACAAAGCCCATCAATCCCTTGGGCAGGAAGATGACGACGGCCATGAAGATCAATCCCACCACGATCAGGTGATGCTCGGTCATGGTGCCGATCACCGACTTCAGCACCGTGAGAATGATGCTGCCATAGAGCGCGCCGACCAGCGTGCCGACGCCGCCGATCACCACGGTGATGACGGCGTTGCCGGAGGTGGCGAAGAACATCAGCTCCGGCGACACGAAGCCGCGCAGCATCGGATAGAGCGCGCCGGACAGGGCCGCGATCACCGAGGCGAACACATAGATCGCAAGCCTCGCCCGATGCGTCGAATAGCCGAGGAACGGCACGCGCTGTTCGTTCGCCCGCAATGCGCCGAGGACGCGACCGAACGAACTGTCCAGCAGATAGGCGGACACGGCGTAGAGCAGCACGACGAACACCAGAGTGAACAGGAAGAAGCCCGACGGCGAGTTCGACATCACCGTCATGAAGCCGAGATCGATCGGCACGATCGGAATGCCGATCAGGCCGTCGGACGCGCCGAGCGAGCGGGTGTTGTAGACCGCCTTGGCGGCGACCTGCGCGAGGCCGAACGTCACCAGCGCGAAATAGACGCCGCGCACCCGGTTGGCGATCAGGCCAGTGACGAGGCCGAATACGATCGTGCTGACCAGGACCACGCCCATCGCCGCCCAGAACGACGGCGTCTCCTTCAGCACCAGCGCCGAGACATAGGCGCCGAAGCCGAAATAGAGCGCATGGCCGAGCGACAGCAGCCCCGTGTAACCGAGCAGGATATCGACCGAGAGCGCGAAGCCGCCGAGGATGAGGGCTTCGGTCGCAAGCCGCAGGAAGAACGTGTCGTTCATCGCCGCGCCGATGACGGCGAAGATCACCGCCGCAACGGCCAGCACCGCGACGAGCAGATGGCTCGCCCGCATCGCCAGACCGGACCGGTCATAGGCCAGGAATGTGGAGGATGTGTTTTTCGACGGACTAAGCATGGCCGATCCGCCCGAACAGACCCTGCGGACGCAGGACGAGAACAAGAACCATGATGCTGAACACGATCGGATCGCTCCACACCGGCGAAACGACAAGGCTGGAGAGCACCTGCACCTGCGTCAGCAGCAGGCCCGCGATCACCGTGCCGATGATCGAACCCATGCCGCCCACGATCACCACAGTGAACGCCATGAAGATGAAGTCGCGGCCCATGGTCGGAAACACCGAGAACACCGGCGCGAGCAGCACGCCAGCAAGCCCGGCCAGCGCCACGCCGAACGCGAACGTCCCGGCATAAACCTTCGTCACCGGCACGCCGAGCGAGGCCGCCATGTTGCGGTCGAACGCCGCCGCGCGCACCATCGCGCCGAGCGCAGTGCGGTTCACCACCACGGCGACCGCGATGATGACCGCCAGTCCGAACAGGATGAGGAACAGCCGGTAGTTCGGCATGATGATGCCGAACATTTCGATCGCGCCGGGGATCGGCGTCGGCGGGCGCTGCGTGTTCGGGCCGAACACCACCTTGAGGATTTCCTCAAGCACAAGCCCGAGACCGAAGGTCAGAAGCAGCGTGGTGACGTGACGGTCCGGCTTATTGAACACCTGCTGGATCAGGCCGCGCTCGACCAGATAGCCGATCGGAATCATGATCATCGGCACGATGACGATGAGCAGCCAGAAATTGACGCCGGCCGCGCCGAGCGCCAGCGCCATATAGGCGCCGATGGCATAGAACTCGCCGTGCGACATGTTGATCACGTCAAGCAGGCCGAAAATGATCGTCAGCCCCAGCGCCACGAGCACCACGGCGACCCCGAGCGACAGCCCGGTGATCATCTGCGGCGCGAGCACAAACTGAATGAAGTCCAGCGTCGATGTCATTGGCGTCCCGATCCGGTTGCAAGACCCGCAATCTGCATTTCAACCCGCCCGATATGATCAGAAGAAAGGATGCCGCGCGCCGAACGCGACGGCCGATGTCTGCAGCAAGGCTCGCGTGGCGCAAGGACCGAGAAACCAGGTTCGCTTCGCCCCCGACCGCGCCACGCCGCGCCTTGCGTCAGGCGATGGCCCGCCGGCACCGGCCGCCCGCACGGGCAGCCGGCACCAGCGCGCGCATCAGAAGCGCTTGCACTCGTCCTCGCCGATGGCCTCGTTGCCGGCAACTTCACCGACCACGTTGAACTTGCCGCCCTTGACCTGCACGACATACATCGGCTGGATGGCCTGATGGTCGCCGGCGCGCATGGTCTTCTCGCCCTGCGGCGTATTCCACTTCAAGTCGCGCATCGCGGTGCGCACCTTGTCGGTTTCGGTGGACTGCGCCTTCTCGACCGCGGCCTTGTAGAAATAGATCAGGCCGTAGCTGTCCGCGCCGTAGAGATCGGGATCGGCCTTGTAGGCCGCCTTGAAGTCGGCGACGAACTTCTTGTTCGCCGCGTTGTCGATCTGGGTCGAATAGCCGACACCCGTGCCGAAGCCATCCGCCGCCGCACCGATGGCTCCGATGTTCTGCGAGGTCACGGTGCCCGATGCGCCCACCACGAGGATCTTGCCGAGCAGGCCGAAGTCCTGCATCTGCGTCAGCAGGCGCACGGTGTCGTTGCCCGCGACCGAGGTATAGAGCACTTCAGGGCGCGCCTGACGAAGCTGGCCGAAATACTGCGTGTAGTCCTTGCTGTCGAGCGGCGCGAACACTTCGCCGACCGAGGTCGCGCCCAGTCCTTCGATGGTGCGCTTGAAGGTCGCAACCGTCGAGCGGCCCATCTCGTAATCCGGGCCGAGGAAATAGACTTTCGCCTTCGGCTTCTGCTTCGCCACCCATGCCGCCAGCGCCGCCGACTGCTGGCCGGCGCGGGCATTGACGCGGAACACGTTCGGCGAGCACTTGTCGCCGGTGATGGAGTCGGCGAACGACACCGTGGTGGCGATCAACTTGCCCGCACGCTCGGCGGTCTGGCCGACGGCGAGCGTCGAGCCGGAGTTCACCGTGCCGGTGAGGAAGTCCACCTTCTGCGACTCGAACAGCTTGTCGGCCTTCTGCACGGCAACCGACGGGTTCGCTTCCTCATCCTCGAACAGAAGCTGGATCTGGCGGCCCATGATGCCGCCGGCCGCGTTCACTTCCTTGGTGGCCAGTTCAAGGCCCCAGCGCACCTGCTGGCCGATCGGCGAATAGGTGCCCGAGAGCGGCGTCACAACGCCGATCTTGATGGGATCGGCGGCGAACGCCTGCGTCGACAGCGCCGTGGTCGCCACAAGCAACGTACAAATCATGCTGAAGCTGGTCTTCATGGTCTGATCTCCCCTTGGATCGTGGTTCTGTCGTGTCTTGGTCAAGTGATCGTCGCCCCGAGCGGGCATCCAGTGGTGAGACGGGCTCACGCCGCGATTGTTGTTATGCGGTTCGATCGTGAGCCAGCCGTCATGTCGTCTCCGTCAAGTGCCCTTGAACTTCGGAGCGCGCTTGGCGTTGAAGGCCTCGACGCCTTCGCGGAAATCGTCGGACTGGCGCAGGCGGCTGTAGCAGTGCCCTTCCAGTTCGATGGCAATGCTCAGCGTCGAATCCTCGGTGTCGTTGAGCAGCTTCTTCGCGGTGCGCTGCGCCAGCGGCGAGAACGCACGCAGTTCGTCGACCAGCGCATCGGTCGCCTTCTCCAGATCGGCGTCCGGCACGCAATCGGTGACGATGCCCCACTCCAGCGCCTGCTTGGCGGGGATGCGCTTGGAGCGCATCACGATGTCCTTGGTGCGGGTGATGCCGACCATCTTCTGCAACCGCGCCGAACCGCCGGAGCCGGGAATCTGACCGAGCTTCTGCTCCGGCAGCGCATAGAACGCCGTCTCGGACGCGATGCGGAAATCGCAGGCAAGCGACAGCTCGAATCCGACGCCGAAACAATAGCCGCGATTAGCGACGATCACAGGCTTGGCGCAACGCGCGGGCGCGGCGATGTTCCAGGCGAGCTTGGAGACGTGCTCGGGCGTCGCCTCCATGAAACCGCCGATATTGCCGCCGCTGGAGAAATGCTGGCCGACCGCGCGCACGACGATGACGCGGACGCGATCGTCCTCGTCGAGCGTCTCGAACGTCAGCCGGAGTTGATCGCGCTGCCCCATCGCCACGACGTTGAAGGGCGGCCGGTCGAGAATGATGTCGGCCCGCTCATGCGCCTCGTCGATCTCGACATGAAAGCCGTCGAGCTTGGCAAGGCGTGGGTCGGCGAAGTGATATGCAGTGGCCATTCGGTTGTTCCCGTGTGGTGGATGGTTACGATTGCCTGGCAGGCTGTTGCTTTTCTTCCGTGTAATCCCCGGCGACGAGCTGGCGCCGCAGGAGCTTGCCGACCGGCGATTTCGGCACCTCCTCGACGAAGACGAAGCGACGCGGCCGCTTGAAGTTCGCAAGGCCAGAGGTCTGGCAGTGCCTGTCGAGCTCCTCGCCTTCGACCGGCGCGCTGCGCTTGATGAACGCCGCGACGATCTTGCCCCAGCGCTCGTCCGGCAGGCCGACGACCGCGACCTCCGACACCGCAGGATGCAGCGACAGGCAGCTTTCGATCTCCACGGGCGAGACGTTCTCGCCGCCGGTCACGATCATGTCGTCGACGCGGCCGGTGACGAACAGGTCGCCATCCTCGTCGACGAAGCCGGTGTCGCCGGTGAAATACCATCCGTCGCGCAACGCTTTCTCAGTGGATTCCGGCCGCCGCCAGTAGCCCTCGAAAGCCTCGTCGCTCCTGGCGAGCGCGATGATCTCGCCCTCCTCGCCCGGCGCCGCCACATCCGAGGCATTCGCGGCATTGAGCTTGACCACGCGCACCCGCTGGTTGATGCCGGACTTGCCTGCGGAGCCTGGCTTGGCGACCGCGTTCTGGTCGATGGTGAAGGTGTAGATTTCGGAGCTGCCGTAATGGTTGACGAACAGCTCGGGCTGGAACTCCGCATTCAGCTTCTGCAGCAGCGCGTCCGTCATCGGCGCGCCAGCGAAGCCGAGCTTGCGCACGCTTCCGACGTCCGTTTTCGCGAACTCCGCCGAATGCACCAGATCGTGATAAAGCGTCGGCACCAGATAGAGGTTGGTGATCTTCTCGCGCTCGATCATCTGCAGGGCGCGCGCGGTATCGTAGCGCGGCAGGCAGATGAACGAGCCGCCGATCAGCGACATCGACAGCAGCGAGCGCACCCCCATGGTGTGATAGAGCGGCATCACGCCCAACGTGCGTTCGCCGCGCCCATACATATTCTGCGCGACGTGCGCGACCGCTGCGATGCGCTCCGCGCCATGGCGACGCGGCACGCCCTTGGGCCGCGACGTGGTGCCGGAGGTGTAAAGCATCACCGACCATGCGTCGGCCGCGACGCGCGGCTCGGCGTCGCGCCCCGTGGCGGCGATCATGTCGCTGAACGGAATCGCCCCGGCCGGAGCCGCATCCAGCGCGATGCGGCAGACCTTCGACGCGGCGACCGACTGCTCGACGGCGGCGGCGGAAATATCCTGATAGACCAGCGCCCGCGCTTCGGAATTCTCCAGATAGAAGTCGATCTCGTCGGCCTTGGCCCGCCAGTTGATCGGCGTGATGATGATGCCCGCGAACTGGCAGGCCCAGTGCAGCGTCGCCGCTTCCCAGCGGTTCTGCAGCGCCGTCACCAGATGGTCGCCCGCGCGCAGGCCGGCGGCGTCGAACGATGCGACGAGCGCCGAAATCCGCGCATACCATTCACGGTAGCTCAGGCGCAGATCGCCATCGACGATGGCGAGCGTATCGGGGTCGCGTTCGACGCTGGCAATGAAACTGGTGCCGAGATCAAACATGCTGAACGTCTTCTTGTTGGGTGGAGGAGTTGAGCTCGGCGGCGGCGTCCATCGCCGCGCGGATGATCGGCGTGTAGCCGGTGCACCGGCACAGATGGCCGCTGAGCAATTCGCGAAGATCGGCCTCGGTCGGCCGGGGATGCGCGCGCAGATAAGTGTCGAGCGACATCAGGATGCCCGCGGTGCAGAAGCCGCATTGCAGCGCATGATGACGGCGGAACGCCGCCTGCAGCACGGAGAGCCGTCCCGGTGCGGGCGCAAGCCCCTCGACCGTGCGCAGCTCGCAGCCATCGGCCTGCACCGCGAGCGTGAGGCAGGACCGCGCCAGCATGCCGTCGACCGACACCGTGCAGGCGCCGCAGACGCCATGCTCGCAGCCGACATGGGTGCCGGTCGCGCCGAGTTCGTGGCGCAGGAAATCGGCCAGCAGCATGCGCGGCTCGGCCATGCCTTCCACCGGCTTGCCATTGAGGCGCAAGCGCACCGGATGGCGCTCGGTCGCGGTCAGGCGCAGCATCGGCGAGCCTCCATGATGACCTCGCGGCCGATCTGGCGCACCAGATCGCGGCGATAGCGGGCGGTGGCGTGAATGTCGTCACGCGCATCCAGTTCGTAGGCGAAGGCATTGAGCGCATCGTCGAGCGCGCTGCCGTCGAGATCGGGCCAGTCGCGCGCCTCTGGCTTGTCGGCGACGCCCGCCACCGCAAGCCGGGTGCCGTTGGCGCTGGCGATGGCCGCGCACGCCGCGATGGCGAAGTCGCCGTGCCGGCGCGCCACTTCGCGGAAGCCGTAGCCGTTGCCCGGCTGCAGCGGAAACGACACCGCCTCGATCAGTTCGTCGTCGTTGCGCGCCGTGCTCATCATACCGGTGATGTAATCCTTGGCCGCGACCACGCGACGGCGGCGGGCGCTGCGCAGATGCACCTCGCCACCGAGCGCGATCAGGCACAGCGGCGTCTCGGCGCTGGGATCGGCATGCGCCACCGATCCGCAGATGGTGCCACGGCTGCGCGTCTGCTCGTGCCCCGTCCATGGCAGCGCCAGCGCCATCAGCGGCAGCTTCGCGGCCAGGTCATGCCACGCCAGCAGCTTTGCCTGCCGCACGCCGGCGCCGACGACGATGCGTCCGCGCTCCTCGCTGATACGGTCGAGCGCGCCAAGACGCATGATGTCGACCAGCACCTTCGGCCGCGCCAGCCGCATGTTGAGCATCGCCATCAGCGACTGCCCGCCGGCGATGACGCGCGCGTCGCCGCCTTCCGCCGCCAGCACGGCGAGCGCCTCGTCGAGCGTCTCCGCGCGCACATAGTCGAACGGCGCCGGCTTCATGACGCGCCTCCGAACAGGCGTCGCAGCCGCGCCCACAGACCCGTGCTCGCGTCGGACGTCGCGCCTTTACCGCCGGCGTGGCGCGCCAGCGCGTTGAAGAACTGCCCGATGATCACGCGGGCCGCGCCGTCCAGCAGACGACCGCCGATGCTTGCGACCTTGCCGCCGATCTCGGCATCGTATGTGTAGGCGACCGTGGTGCCGCCATCGGCGCGCGGCGTCAGCGTGATGCGGCCTTCGCCCGCGCCGTAGCCGAGCCCGCCCTCCGCGACGCCGGACAGCGTGACCGCACGCGGTGCATCGAGATCCGACAGCCTGACCTCGGCCTGATATTTGCCCTTCACCGGCCCGATGCCCAGCGTCACCTCGGCGCGGAAATGCGTGTCGGAAATTTTCTCCACACCGTGACAGCCGGGGATCACCGCCTGCAACGTGTTGGGATCGAGCAGCATGTCCCACACCACCTGCGGCGGCACGCCGACATCGGCGCTGCCCTCGCCCTGCAAGCCACGGCCGCCCGGCGTCTTCGCGCGCGGCTGCGTGGCGACGCCGGCCGGCGCCGCGGGTTCATCGCCCGCGATCAGCTCGCGGACGCGCGCCGGCACCAGCGGCAGCACAATGTTCTTCTCGCCAAGCGCATCGGCGACCGCGTTGGCGATGCACACCGGCGTCGACATGCAATTGCCCTCGCCCACGCCTTTCGCGCC
>JBEBWH010000045.1:0-13992 GCA_040392305.1 Bradyrhizobium sp.
ACGCCATCGCGCTGATCGACGAGCGCGCCGCCAAGGGCGGCGGCAAGACGAAGCGAACCGCGGCGAAGAAGGCGGCGAAGCCGGCCAAGAAAGCGCCCGCGAAGAAAGCGGCCAAGAAAACGGCCAAGAAAGCGGCGGCCAAGAAACCGGCGGCCAAGAGGGGCGCGGGCACGGCCAAGGCCGCCGCCAAAACGACCAAGGCTCCCACCCGGAAAAGCGCGGCCAAGGCGCACGGATAACCCATCGACGTGGCCAGACAGCGCGACACCAGCAAAGGCCTTCCGGACCGCGAAGCCATCGTCGCGTTCATCCGCTCGCACAAGGGCGAGGCGGGCACGCGCGAGATCGCGCGCGCCTTCGGCCTCAAGAACGCCGACCGCGCCGCGCTCAAGCAATTGCTGCGCGAGCTGGCCGACGACGGCGTCGTTGCCAAGCGCGGCCGACGGCTGCACGAAGCGCATGCTTTGCCGCCGACCGTGATCGCCGACGTCACGCTGCGCGACGCGGACGGCGACATGATCGCCGTTCCCACCGAATGGAGCGAAGACGAGAACGGACCGCCGCCCAAGATCCGCATCGTGCTGCCGCGCTATCCCAAGCCCGGCACCGCCGCGGGCATCGGCGATCGCGCGCTGCTGCGCGTCGAGAAGGCCGACGACGAAGACGACGGCATTGCGTGGCGCGGGCGCGTGATGAAAATTCTCGACCGCAGCAAGGGGCGCGTGCTCGGCATCTTCCGCGCCCTGCCGGACGGCGACGGACGACTGGTGCCGGTGGACAAGAAGCAGGCGGACCGCGAACTCCCGATCACGCGCGACAACGCCGCCGACGCGCAGGACGGTGATCTGGTCAGCGTCGAGTTGCGGCGCAGCCGCGCCTTCGGCCCGCCGGTCGCCAAGGTGCGCGAACGCCTCGGCTCGCTCAGGAGCGAGCGCGCGATCAGCCTGATCGCCATCTACGCGCACGATATTCCGCTCGCATTCTCGCCCGCCGCGCTGGCCGACGCCGAAGCCGCCAAGCCCGCGACGATCAAGGGGCGCGAGGACTGGCGCAGCGTGCCGCTCGTCACCATCGATCCGCCGGACGCCAAGGATCACGACGACGCGGTGCACGCGGAAGCCGATTCCGACCCCGCCAACCCCGGCGGCTTCATCGTGCATGTCGCCATCGCCGACGTCGCGTTCTATGTCCGCCCCGACACCGCGCTCGACCGCGATGCCATGACGCGGGGCAACTCGGTCTACTTTCCCGACCGCGTCGTGCCGATGCTGCCCGAGCGCATCTCCACCGATCTCGGCGCGCTGAGCCCCGGCGCGCCGCGCGGCGCGCTCGCCGTGCGGATGGTGCTCGACGCCACCGGCCGCAAGCGCTCGCATTCGTTTCATCGGGTGCTGATGCGTTCGGCGGGCAAACTCAGCTATGCGCAGGTGCAGGCGGCGATCGACGGCCGCCCGGACGACGCGACCGCACCGCTGCTCGATACGATCCTGCGCCCGCTCTATGCGGCCTACGCCTGCGCGAAGAAGGCACGCGACGCGCGCGAGCCGCTCGATCTCGACCTGCCGGAGCGCAAGATCATTCTCAGGGCCGACGGCACCGTCGATCATGTCGTGGTGCCGGAACGGCTGGAGGCTCACCGGCTGATCGAGGAATTCATGATCCTCGCCAATGTCGCCGCCGCCGAGACGCTGGAGAAGCACGGACTGCCGCTGATCTATCGCGTGCACGACGAGCCGAGCGTGGAGAAGGTGCACAATCTGCACGACTTTCTCAAAACGCTGGAGATCGGCTTCGCCAAGGGCGGCGCGCTGCGGCCGGCGCAGTTCAACCGCATTCTGGCGCGCGTCAAGGGGCAGGAATTCGAACCGCTGGTCAACGAAGTCGTGCTGCGGTCGCAGGCGCAGGCCGAATATGCCGCCGAGAACTACGGTCACTTCGGGCTCAACCTGCGGCGCTACGCGCATTTCACGTCGCCGATCCGGCGTTACGCCGATCTCGTCGTGCATCGTGCGCTGATCCGGGCGCTGAAACTCGGCGACGGCGCGCTGCCCGAAACCGAGACCTCCGAGACGCTGGGCGAAGTCGCCGCGCAAATCTCGCTGACCGAGCGGCGCGCGATGAAGGCGGAGCGCGAGACCGTCGATCGCCTGATCGCGCACCATCTCGCCGATCGCGTCGGCGCCACTTTTCACGCGCGCATCTCCGGCGTGACGCGCGCCGGCCTGTTCGTCCGGCTCAACGACACCGGCGCCGACGGGCTGATCCCGATCCGGACTTTGGGAACCGAGTATTATCAGTATGATGAAGCCCGCCACGCGTTGATCGGCAAGCGCAGCGGCGTGATGCACCGGCTGGGTGACGCGGTCGAGGTTCGTCTGGTCGAGGCGGCTCCCGTCGCGGGCGCGTTGCGCTTCGAACTGATCGGCGCGATCGACAGCGGCATAAGCGGCCGGCGACGAAGCGGCGGCCGCCGCACAGGAGAAACGGCAAAGCCCGATACGACACCCAAGCGGGCGGCAAAAAAGCGCCACGCGAGAGCATCCGCGAATAAAACCAGACCCGGCCAGCGCAAATCCGGTACAGCCAGGACACGGAAAAAATGAACATGCAGATCGGACATCGGTGGACGCCGGAACTCGGTATGCGAGGCGAGCGTAGCCTGTGGACCGCGCTCAAACGCGGCTTGCGCTGCCGCTGCCCCGCCTGCGGCGAAGGCCGGCTGTTTCGCAGCTATCTCAAGGTGAATACGGCCTGCCCGGCCTGCGCCGAACCGCTGCACCACCATCGCGCCGACGATCTGCCGGCCTATCTGGTGATCGTCGTTGTCGGCCACATCGTGGTTCCGCTCGCGCTGGCGATCGAGAAACTCCTGGCGCCGGCGATCTGGCTCCAGCTTGCGATCTATCTGCCGATGACGCTGATCCTGTCGGTGCTGCTGCTGCCGCCGGTGAAGGGCGCGGTGGTCGGGCTGCAATGGGCGTTCCGCATGCACGGCTTCGACGAAAACGACCCCGACCACGACAAGGCGCCCGACGAACCGCCGTCCCGGACCGTCACGCCATGACTGCGCCCGCCCACGATCCCGAGGACGCCCATCCCGGTCCGTACGCCAATCTGCGGCCGCGCGACGCGGCCACGCTGATCCTGGTCGATCGCAGCGAGGCGACGACGCCCAAGGTGCTGGTCGGCCGCCGACACCACGGCCACGTCTTTCTGCCGGGAAAAATCGTCTTTCCGGGTGGTCGCGTCGATCCCACCGACAACCGCGTCCCGGTCGCCGCGCCGATCGCGCCCGAGCTTGAGGGCCTGCTGACGCGCGGCCGCGGCAAAGTGAGCCCGGCGCGGGCGCGAGCGCTCGCCATGGCGGCCATCCGCGAGGCCTGCGAGGAGACCGGGCTCTGCCTCGGCCGGAAGAGCAACAGCCTACCGGCGTCGCTCAACGGCCCGTGGCGGCCCTTTGCCGAAGCCGGACTGCTGCCGGACCCTTCCGGCCTGTTCTTCATCGCCCGCGCGATCACCCCGATCGGGCGCGTGCGCCGGTTCGATACCCGCTTCTTCACCGCCGACGCCTCCGCCATCGCCCATCGCGTTCCCGGCGTCGTCCATGCCGATGCGGAACTGGTGGAACTGGCCTGGATACCGCTCGGCTCCGACCCGCTGTCCGACCTGCACCCGATGACCCGCAAGGTGCTCGGGGTGCTGGAGCAGCGGCTGGCCGAAGGGCCGCTGAACCACGACCATCCCGTTCCCCTGTTCCACTTCCGCAAAGGCGTGATGCTGACCAACATCCTTTAGCGCGGACCTCCCACGCCTGCGGCCCCCGGCCGGCGGGCTTCGTCGCCCTCCCTCCCGCTTTCGACCGCTTCGGCGGACATCGGAAATTACCGGTTTTTACCGGCTGAACCTTGACTTTGGAGCATTCCCGGCTAGTTTGCGCCGCAACGCGGGACCGCCACGGCTGGCCCGATACTGGCGATTCCACTCATTCCGAGGTTTCATTATGGCCAAGGCGGTCACCATCAAGGTCAAGCTCGTTTCGTCGGCCGACACCGGCTACTATTACGTGGCCAAGAAGAATTCGCGCACCATGACCGACAAGCTGGTCAAGAAGAAGTACGATCCGGTCGCGCGCAAGCACGTCGAGTTCCGCGAAGCCAAGATCAAGTAAGACTCAGAATCGCGCGGGCGGCCGATTTCGGCCTTTTGCCTGCCGAACGAGCGACGCAACGGGGCCGACGGCCCCGTTTTTTATGGCTGCTACGAAGATCCGACCGCATGGGCGGTCATGCGGCGGCTTCCACCACCACGCGATTGCGGCCGTCATGCTTGGCGCGATAAAGCGCCTGGTCGGCGCGCTTGAGCACCGCCGCGATGGTGTCGTCGCCGCCGCCGAAGGTGGCGATGCCGATCGACAGCGTCACATCGATTCGCCGCGCGCCGTTTTCGATCGCAAACGGCTCGCCCGCGACCGCGGCCCGCAGCCGCTCGGCGACGAGGCTGGCGATGCGCAGATCGGTTTCAGGCATCACCACGACGAACTCCTCGCCGCCATAGCGGCATGCCAGGTCGATGCCGCGAATCGACTTGCGGATGCGGCAGGCGAATTCGCGCAGCACATCGTCGCCGGCGTCGTGGCCATAGGTGTCGTTGACCGCTTTGAAAAAGTCGATGTCGAGGATCATCACCGCAAGCGGCCAGCCGCGCGCCTGCGCCTGCTCCGCCAGCGTCGCCAGATGGCTCTCCAGATAGCGGCGGTTATGCAGCCCCGTGAGTTGATCGGTGATCGCCATCTCGATCGAGTTTTGGAAATTGTCGCGCAGATGGTCGGCGTAGCGGCGGCGACGCACCTGCGTGCGCACCCGCGCCAGCAACTCGTTGCGCTCGACCGGCCGCAGCAGATAGTCGTTCACCCCGATTTCGAGGCCGCGCAGCAGCTGGCCGTGATTGGCGGCGTCGGCGATGGCGAGGATCGGAGTATGGCGCGTGCGCTCCAGCGAGCGCATCTGGCTGCACAGGCGAAGGCCGTCAAAATCCTGCAGCCCCAGCGAAACGATCAGCAGATCGTAGTCGCCCTCGGCGGCATGAAACATCGCGTCCGTCGGATTGATCTCGACATCCAGCGCATGCTCCGTCGTCAGCGTCGCCGCCAGCGTCTCGTAGGATGCCGGCTGATCGTCGACCAGCAAAAGCCGTCCCCCCGTTCCGCTGTCGGCGATGCCGTGGTCCTGCGCCTGCAGACCGATTTCCAGCGACGTGACGGCGCGCGTGCGCAGCTCGTCCGTCATCATCTTGAGGCGCGTCAGCGAACGGACCCGCGCGATCAGCACCGCGTCGGCGACCGGCTTGGTCAGAAAATCGTCGGCGCCGGCTTCCAGCCCGCGCACGCGATCGGAGGGATGATCAAGCGCCGTGACCATCACCACCGGAATGAAATGCGTTTTCGGATCGGACTTCAGCCGCCGGCACACCTCGAAACCGTCGAGGTCCGGCATCATCACGTCGAGCAGCACGATATCGCATTCGACGCGCGAACAGATCTCCAGCGCCTCCATGCCGCAGCTCGCGGTGATGACGTCGAAATACTCCGCCGACAGCCGCGCCTCCAGCAGCCTGACATTGGCAGGCGTATCATCGACGACGAGAACACGGGCTGACATCGCGCCTCCTAGCCGATGAACTGGCGAACGGTTTCGATGAAGCGCCCCACCGAGATCGGCTTGGACAGATAGGCCTCGCATCCCCCCTCGCGAATGCGCTCCTCGTCGCCCTTCATCGCGAACGCGGTGACGGCCACGACGGGAATGGCGCGCAGTTCCGGATCGTCCTTGATCCAGCGGGTGACTTCGAGACCGGAGACCTGCGGCAGCTGGATGTCCATCAGCACCAGGTCGGGATGCAGCTTGCGGACGAGATCGAGCGCCTCGACGCCATTGTTGGTGCCGACGGTGGCGTAGCCATGCGCTTCCAGGAGATCGCGGAAGAGCTTCATGTTAAGCTCGTTGTCTTCAACGATCAGGACGGTCTTGGCCATCCCGCCCTCCGCTGCGAAAAGATGTCCCGCACCGACCTGACACCGCGACCGCGGCTTGGCCCCTGCGAGTGGACTCAAACGATGATGCGCCAAAGTAGAGACGATAAGTTACGGAAAGGCAAAGGCGATTGATGAGTAAGGGTTTACACGATGCAACACGGGCCGCGGAAATGGTGGCGGTTCAAGCACTTTCCTTCATCGCCGCGGACCCCGAGCGATTGGGCCTGTTTCTCGCCGAAACCGGACTGGGTCCGCAGAACCTGCGTCAGGCGGCGGGCGATTCCCGATTCCTCGCCGGGGTTCTCGATTTCGTGATGAGGGACGACGCCATGGTCGAGGCTTTCGCCACCAGCGCCGAACTGACCGCGGCGGCGGTCGCAGCCGCGCGCGAGGTGCTGAACGAACCGCGGTGGGAGCGCGACATTCCGTGACCACGGCCCGGCCGCCAAGCGATGCGCCATCGCCTGGCTTCTGCCGGGACTGCCTGGCGGATGCGCCTTCCCGCGCGCCGCGCTGCCTGGCCTGCGGTTCGCCGCGGCTGCTGCGCCATCCCGCGCTCGCCACGCTGGCGCTGGCGCATATCGACTGCGATGCGTTCTACGCCACCATCGAGAAGCGCGACAATCCGGAATTGTCCGACCGTCCGGTGATCGTCGGCGGCGGCCGGCGCGGCGTCGTCTCTGCCGCATGCTACGTCGCCCGCACCTATGGCGTGCGCTCGGCGATGCCGATGTTCAAGGCGCTGGCGCTCTGCCCCTCGGCCACCGTGATCCGTCCCGACATGGCCAAATATGTGCGGGTCGGCCGCGAGGTGCGCAACGCGATGCAGGCGCTGACGCCGCTGGTCGAGCCGCTCTCCATCGACGAGGCGTTTCTCGACCTGAGCGGCACCGAGCGGATGCACGGCATGATCCCCGCAAAGGTGCTGGCGCGTTTCGTCCGCGACGTCGAGCGCGATATCGGCATCACGGCGTCGGTCGGCCTCTCCTGCAACAAGTTTCTCGCCAAGATCGCCTCCGACCTCGACAAGCCGCGCGGCTTCGCCCTGCTCGATCAGGCGCAGGCCTGCGCGCTGATGGCCGACAAGCCGGTCGGCTTCATCTTCGGCGTCGGACCCGCGACCATGGAGCGCCTCGCCCAGCGCGGTTTCCGCACCATCGCCGATCTGCAGCGCGCCGAGGAGACCGAGGTGATGAAGCAGTTCGGCACGGAAGGGCGGCGGCTGTGGCGGCTCGCGCGCGGCATCGACGAACGCAAGGTCGTCTCCGATCGCGGCGCCAAGACGATCTCGGGCGAAACCACGTTCGAAACCGACCTGCGCGACTTCACCTCGCTGGAACGCACGCTGTGGCTGCTCTGTGAAAAGGTCTCCGGCCGGCTGAAGACCGCCAGCCTCGCCGGCACGACGGTGACGCTCAAGCTCAAGACCGCCGACTTCCGCCAGCGCACCCGCGCGCGCAGCATCGCCACGCCGACGCAACTGGCCCGCCGCATCTTCGCCACGGCGCGCGACCTGCTCGCCAATGAAATCGACGGCACGGCCTTCCGGCTGCTCGGCGTCGGCGTCAGCGCGCTGCGGCCGGGCGCCGAGGCCGACGACACCGACCTGCTCGACCGCCGCTCCGCCCATGCCGAACGCGCGGTCGACGATCTGCGCCGCAAATTCGGCGATGCCGCCGTCATGCGCGGCATCGTCTACGACGGACCATCGGCGCGGCCTGCCAAGCCCGACAAGAACAGGCCCGACAAGAAATGAGCGCTACGGCTTGCAGGGCTTGGCGCGCTTGACGTCCCTGACCTCGAAACTCGCCATCATGCCGCTGATGACGAAGTCGTTGTAGTCGATCGCCAGCGCCCGCGACACGCCGTTCTCGTAAAGCTCGAACGACATCGCATAGACCGGCGTCTCTTCGCCTTGGCCTGACCCGGCCCCTTTGTCGTAATAGCTCACCGTCACCGGCCAGCGCCGCACCGTTTTCAGCGCAGCCTCGCCGAGCGCGATATCGCTCGCATGGGTCGCGCGCGCGGCATCCATCGGCTGACCGATCACGGTGAAGGTGTTGTAGACCTTCTCGCCCGTATCGGAGCCGTCATACACTTTCAGTTCGAGAACGGATTTGCCCGCGCGCGCAGCCGCGATGATCCGCTTCACCTGCTCGGTCGGAAACACCACGTCGCCATCGAGCATCAGCGTCTTGGCAACGGGCTTCTTCAACTGCACCTTGATGCGCTCGCCGGCGCGCTCGGCATTGCCGTCCACGACGCTGGGCTCCTCATTGTTGGTCTGCGTCTGGATCGTGAAGCGGAACGACTTGCCGTCGCCGCTCTCCCAGTTCGCCGAGCGCAGATCGCTGACGATCGTCTTGTTCTCTCCCGCGTCGAGTTCAGACAGCTGGCGGAATTCGCTCGAATAGCCGTCGCAGGCATTGCCGGTGAAGTTGTAAAGGATGCGCCCGCTGGCATTGTTGACGGAGACATTGTTGCGCGTCGATTTCAGGCTCAGCGCGTACTGCACCTGATGCGGCAGGAAAACGACCGGCGCAGCGGTGTCCGCGGCGACCCGGTGCACGGGCGCTGTCAGCAGCATTGCAACGGTTGCGACACACGCCGCCGGAAGTCGGGCGCCTGTTATCCGAGGGAAGCGAAGCATGCTGTCTCCTGACAATGAATCAACGACAAATAGCACATCGGCAGCGACCCGATGCAATCGTCCGCCGCAGCCATCCAGAAAGGCTGCCGACTTGCATGGGCGTGCATGATGGGTGAAATATGGCCCATGCCGATCACCGGCACGTGATCCCGAACAGAAACGACATGAGGACGACATGGCAGGAACGGTTGAACAGAAGCTGGTTTCCCTCGGCGTGACACTCGGCCAGCCGACCAGCCCACGGGCCAACTACGTACCGTTCGTGCGAACCGGCAACCTGCTGTTCATGTCCGGCCAGATCTGCCTCTCGGCGGACGGCAGCCTCATCGCCAAAGGCAAGCTCGGCAAGGACGTTTCGGTCGAGCAGGGCCAGGAGGCCGCCCGCGCCTGCGCCATCAATCTGCTGGCGCAGGTCAAGGCAGCGCTCGGCGATCTCGACAAGGTGACGCGCGTGGTGCGGCTCGGCGGTTTCGTCAATTCGGCGCCGGATTTTCTCGATGGTCCCAAGGTGCTCAACGGCGCGTCCGACCTGATGGTCGAAGCCTTCGGCGACAAGGGCCGCCATGCCCGCACCACCGTCGGCGTCGCGGTGCTGCCGGGCGATGCCGCCGTGGAAGTCGATGCCGTGTTCGAGGTCGGGTGAGCAGCCATTCGTGCGCGCGCCCGACTGGCTGACCGCCCGCCCCGTCGCCCATCGCGGCCTGCATGACCGCGCCCGCGGCGTCATCGAGAACATGCCGGCCGCGTTCGCCGCGGCGCTGGCCGGCAACTTCACCATCGAAACCGACCTGCAGCTTAGCGCCGACGGCGAGGCCATGGTGCATCACGACTATACGCTCGGCCGGCTCACGGAGGGCGACGGGCTGCTGCGGGACAAGCGCGCGGCCGACCTGAAACGGGCGGCGTTCAAGGACACGCCGGAACGGATGCTGACGCTGGGCGAACTGTGCGATCTGGTCGGCGGCCGCGTGCCTTTATTGCTGGAGCTGAAGAGCCATTTCGACGGCGACCGGCTCCTTGCCCGCCGCGTCGCGCAAACGCTGGCCGGCTATCGCGGCCCGGTCGCGGCGATGTCGTTCGACCCGGACCAGGTGCTGGCGATCCGCGACCATCTGCCGGATACGCCGCGCGGGATCACCGCCGAGCGGCGCTATGACGATCCCGAATGGGCGCGGCTGCCGCCGGAGGTGCTCCACGCCATGACCGGGCTGCGCCATGCCTTCCGCACCCGGCCGCAATTCGTCGCCTATCGCGTCGATGACCTGCCCGCGCCGCCGCCCTGGATCGCCCGCAACCTGTTCGGCTGCCCGCTGCTGGCCTGGACGGTGCGGACAACGGACCAGCGCGCCCGCGCCGCCCGCTTTGCCGACCAGATGATCTTCGAGGGGTTTCGCCCGGAGCCGTGATGCGGCAGCCGTCTTGACGCATCGGCTCCGGGACACGATCTGTTAGACAACCTGCCTGCCGGCGGATTCCGCACCACGCAGGCGAGGATTGCAAAACTGTCGCAGCCTGAGAGGCGCTGCCAGCCGGACCGACGCTTGAGGATATGCCTTCATCTGAAATCGTGCTGGAAGCGGTCGGTTCCATCGGCCAGATCGCGGCCCCGGACTGGGATGCCTGCGCCAATCCGCTGTCCAGCGGCGCCTATAACCCGTTCGTCTCGCATGCCTTCATTGCCGCGGCGGAAGCATCCGGATCGGCCGTTGCGCGCACCGGATGGGCCGCACGCCATCTGATCGCCCGCGACAAGGGCGCGATCGTCGGCATCGTGCCGTGCTACCTGAAATCGCATTCGCAGGGCGAGTATGTCTTCGACCATGGCTGGGCCGATGCCTATACGCGCGCCGGCGGGCGCTACTATCCGAAGCTGCAGGCGGCCGTGCCGTTCACCCCCGCCACCGGCCCGCGCCTCCTGATCCGCCCCGACGCCGACGCCGAACGCATCGGCAGTGCCTTGGCGCGTGGCCTGGTCGGCCTGTGCGAGGCGACGCAGGCGTCGTCGGTACATGTGACATTCGCGCCGGAGCACGAGGCGCGACTGCTTGCCGGTCACGGCTTCCTGCAACGCACCGACCAGCAGTTTCACTGGCACAACCAGAACTACGCGACGTTCGACGACTTTCTTGCGACGCTCAATTCGCGCCACCGCAAAGCCATCAGGCGCGAACGGCGCGAGGCGGTGGCGAACGACATCACCATCCACCATCTGACCGGCGCGGCCATCACCGAGGAGACCTGGGACGCCTTCTTCGCCTTCTACATGGAGACCGGCTCGCGCAAATGGGGCCGGCCTTATCTCACGCGCGAATTCTTCGCGCTGATCGGCGAGACGATGCGCGACGACGTGCTGCTGGTGATGGCCAGACGCGACGGCCGCTGGATCGCCGGCGCGATCAATTTCATCGGCTCGGACACGCTGTTCGGCCGCAACTGGGGCGCGGTCGAGCATCATCCGTTCCTGCATTTCGAGGTCTGCTACTATCAGGCCATCGACTTCGCCATCGCCCGCGGCCTGCGCGTGGTCGAGGCCGGCGCACAAGGCCAGCACAAGATCGCGCGCGGCTACCTGCCGCAGACGACCTATTCCGCCCACTATATCGCCGACGCAGGCCTGCGCCGCGCGGTGGCGCACTATCTGGAAGGCGAGCGGGACTACGTCGCCGAGACCGCGCGCGAACTGACCGAGGCGGGGCCGTTTCGCAAAGCGCCCCTCCCCGACGCAAGGGGGCCTTGACCGCGCCGCTCTGCGCCGCGAAAACTGTGCCGCGCAACAGCGGGAGCGGACATGGCGACCTACGACACCAACAACATCTTTGCGAAAATCCTGCGCGGCGAACTGCCGAGCTACAAGGTCTACGAGGACGAGCACACTTTCGTATTCCTCGACATCATGCCGCGCTGCCCCGGCCATGCGCTGGTGATTCCCAAGGCGCCGGCCCGCAACATCCTCGACATTTCGGTGGACGACTTCGCCCATGTCGCGCGCACTGCGCACAAAGTAGCGCGCGCGGCGATGAAGGTATTTTCCGCCGACGGCGTCATCGTGGCGCAGTTTTCGGAGCCCGCCGCCGGGCAGGAGGTCTATCACCTGCACATGCATGTGATGCCGCGCTTCAACGGCGTCGAACTGCTGCCACCGGCCACCCACAAGCAGGATGCGGCCGTGCTGCAGGAGCAGGCCGCCAGGCTGAAAGCCGCGCTCGGCGCGTGATCCGCGCGGGGTGACCGCAACGGAGAAAGCCGATGACGGACACCGCCGACACCGACTTCGGCTTCGCGCCGGACGACGACGTGCCGATCCCCTATATGGCGCGCACGCGCGCCTATTACGCGGCGATCGGCTACACCACGCCCTATCGCTGGGCGCACTTTGCGGATGCGCCGTTCACGCCGCTGACGAAGCCGCTCGCAGAGACGCGGGTGGCGCTGATCACGACCGCCGCGCCCTACGACCCGACCAAGGGCGATCAGGGGCCGGGCGCGTCGTATAACGGCGGCGCCAAGTTCTTTTCGGTCTATGGCGGGGACACGGCGAAAACCCACGACGTCCGCATCTCGCACATCGCCTACGACCGCACGCATACCACGGCGGCCGACAGCGGCACCTGGTTTCCCCTGCCCGCGCTGCATCGCGCCGCGGCAGCCGGGCGCATCACGCTTGCGCCGCGCTTCTTCGGCCTGCCGACCAATCGCAGCCACCGCGTCACCATCGACATCGATGCGCCGGAGATATCGGCACGCTGCCAGGCGGACGGCGTGGACGCCGCCGTGCTGGTGCCGAACTGCCCGGTCTGCCACCAGAGCGTCAGCCTCGCAGCGCGGCATCTGGAGGCCAGCGGCATCGCGACCGTGGTGATGGGCTGCGCCAAGGACATCGTCGAGCACGCCGCCGCGCCGCGTTTTCTGTTCAGCGACTTTCCGCTCGGCAATTCGGCCGGCAGGCCGCATGACACCGCGTCGCAGGATTTGACGCTGGAACTGGCGCTGCGGCTGTTGGAGGCCGCGCCCGGACCGCGCACCACGATGCAGTCGCCGTTACGCTGGGCGGAGGATGCGGCCTGGAAGCGCGACTACAACAATGTCGACGCCATGAGCGCCGAAGAACTGGCGCGGCGACGGCGCGATTTCGACGCGCAGAAAGAGGCGGCCAAGGCCACCGCCGGCGCGGCCTTGAACAGGCTATAGGCCCTTTGTCATGGCCGGGTTTACCCCGGCCATCCACGTCTTCGACGAAATGCTGCAAAGGCGCGGACGTTCGACCGAGCGCCGTTCTTTGAACGGCCATGCCCGCGCATGTCGAGGGTAGAGACGGCAGCGTGTTTGATTGAACCCGACCGGGTCGCGACCCGGTCGTTGCCCGTTATGCGGGATTGGCAAACGTCGCCGTCTCACACTTTCGCCGGCTCCTTGGGCGCCGCGCCCTTCGGGCCTGACTTCGGCTTGCGCGGACCGGAGCGCTTGCGCGCGCCCGGCGGCAGCTTGTCCGGCTTCGGCGTCACCGGGCCGTCAAGATACTCGAAGCCGATCTTGTCGAGGCCGGTCTCGGCGTCAGCGACCAGCACGACGCGGACATGACCGCCGCCCTTGAGCTTTCCGAACAGCACCTCATCGGCGAGCGGCTTCTTGATGTGCTCCTGGATCATGCGCCCCATCGGACGCGCGCCCATCTGCTCGTCATAGCCGTGCTCGATCAGCCACGCCTTGGCCGGCTCCGACAGCTCGATAGTGACGTCGCGATCGGCAAGCTGCGCCTCGAGCTGCAGCACGAACTTCTCGACCACCATGCCGATCACCTCGGTATTGAGGTGGCCGAACGAAACGATCGCATCGAGCCGGTTGCGGAATTCCGGCGCGAACTGCCGGTTGATCGCCTCCGCGTCGTCGCCCTCGCGCTTGGAGCGGGTGAAGCCGAACGCCTGCCGCGCGAGGTCCGCGGCGCCGGCATTGGTGGTCATGATCAGGATGACGTTACGGAAGTTGACCTGCTTGCCGTTATGGTCGGTCAGCTTGCCGTGATCCATGATCTGGAGCAGCACGTTGTAAAGATCGGGATGCGCCTTCTCGATCTCGTCGAGCAGCACGACGCAATGCGGATGCTGGTCGACGCCGTCGGTCAGCAGGCCGCCCTGATCGAAGCCGACATAGCCCGGAGGCGCGCCGATTAGCCGCGACACCGTGTGCCGCTCCATGTATTCTGACATGTCGAAGCGCAGCAGTTCGACGCCAAGCGAGGCGGCAAGCTGCTTGGCCACTTCGGTCTTGCCGACGCCGGTCGGGCCGGAGAACAGATAGCTGCCGATCGGCTTCT
>JBEBWH010000046.1:0-13916 GCA_040392305.1 Bradyrhizobium sp.
GCTGGATCAGCCAGTGGAGCGAGATGATCGAGGATCCGCAGCAGAAGATCGGCCGTCCGCGCCAGCTTTATACCGGCGCGCCGCGCCGCGAATACGTTCCGCTCGAAAACCGCAAGTAAGCGGTCTCGCCTCTGCGGACAAAAAAGACCGGCACGCGTGAACGTGCCGGTCTTTTTTGTTGTCGTAAACGCAGAAGCTGGCCACTGCGTGACCTGAGCAAGTTTTAGTTCAGCGCATATGCGCGACCACCACGTCCGCGGCGCAGGCGCTCGGCGAGCGGCCACCGGTCGTCATCATGGCGTCGATCCGGGCGAAGGACTCGACCTGCCGCTGGCGCTCCGGCGTATCGGCGAGCACATCGCGCAGCGCCGGCGCGAGATTCTGCGCGGTGCAGTCTTTCTGGATGAATTCGGGCACGACGTTTTCGCCGACGACGAGATTGGCAAGAATGACCGACGTCGCGCTGATGATCTTGAGGATAAGCCATGCCTCGGCCTGCCCCGCTTTGTAGGCCGCCACCATCGGCACGCCCGCGAGCGCCAGTTCAAAGGTCACAGTGCCGGATTTGGCCAGCGCCGCACGCGCGATACGGAACGCGGCCTTCTTCTCGCTCTCGCCGACGACAATCCTCGGTTTGACCGACCACCCGGCCGTCGCGGCAACGATCGCATCATGCAGATGCGGCATGGTCGGCAGCACCGGTTCGAACACGACGCCCTGCGCATGCAGCAGGGCGATGGTCTCGCCGAAGACCGGCATGTGGTGGGCGATCTCGCTGCGGCGGCTGCCGGGGAGCACCAGCAGCACCGGCGGCGACGTCCCGCGTCGGGTGGCCTCGACCGCGTCCGGGCGCAGCGTCGGCAATTGCTCCAGCAACGGATGCCCGACATAGGTGCAAGGCGGCCCCTCAAGCGCGCCCAGCGCCTCGGGCTCGAAGGGCAGGATCGCCAGCACGTGATCGACCGATCCGCGCATCGCGCGCGCGCGTCCCGGCCGCCAGGCCCACACTGTCGGCGCGACATAGTCCACGATCGGGATGCTGGAATCGCGGGCGCGGATGCGCCGGGCGAGCCGCAGGTTGAAGTCGGGACTGTCGATCAGCACCACGACGGCCGGCGATGCGGCGACCGCCGCCACTGCTGTTTCCCGCAGCCGCCGCAGAATGGACGGCAGGCGGCGCGCCACTGCGGCAAGGCCGATGATCGACAGCTCCTCGATCGGGAACAGCGAGGGCAGCCCCTCGGCCGCCATCTGACGGCCGCCCACGCCGGCAAAGCGAACAGCCGCGCCGAACCGCTGGCGCAGCTCCCGCATCAGTGCCGCGCCGAGCCGGTCGCCGGATTCTTCGGTGGCGACGAGAAAGACCGTGCGCGGCTCAGCGTCCGCCGGGTTCATGGCGTCAGCCCCTCGATGAACAGGCCCGCCTTGTCGGCTGCGGCGATCATCGCCTGCGGCTCGGCGACGATCGCATTGCCGGCGACGATGGCGACCCCGGCGAGACCCGCCGTGAGCGCCTCCTTGACGGTATCGGGGCCGATCGTCGGAAGATCGAAGCGCAGATCCTGCCCCCGCTTGGCCGCCTTCACCAGCACGCCGCGACCGATCCCGGCCCGGATGACGCCCTCATCGCGCAGCCGCGCAACCCGCATCAGCATCGCATCGGTGCCTTCGATCCCTTCGACCGCGACCACGTGGCCGTCGATCACGACGCAGCCCTGACCGATATCGAAAGCGCTCAGCGCAGCCACGACCTCGCGTCCCTTGGCGATATCGGCGAGCGCCTGCGCATCCGGCCGCAGGCGCGTCAGCGTGCCTTCCGGCATCAGAACGTCCGGCGCGACGTCACGAATGCCGACCAGCCGGAAACCGTGCTGTTCGAAGATGCCGCCAATCCGTGACAGCAGATGATCGTCACCGCCGCGATAGGCCTTGATGACGCTTGGCATCACTTGCAGCGTGCCGAGATCGAGGCGGATTTCGGAGAGCGCCGGACGCACCAGGCTGCCGATGAACACCAGCGTCTCGCACCGCTCCGCGCGCAGCAACTTCTTCAGCGCGCCGAACTGGCCGATTGAAATCCAGTGATGGTGGAAACGCCCGACCTGCGCGGGGTCGCAAAAGCCGCGCAGCGCGAACAGCACCGGCTTTCGGCCCTGCGCGATCAACGAGTCGGCAACGGCGAACGGCAGACGACCGCCGCCGGCGATGATGCCGATCGGCGACGCGATGTCTGCCGCACCGCTCATGACGGCGCGGCTCGCTCGGCGCGCGGCAAACATAGCGAACGATGCGCGCCGCCCGTGATGAACTCCAGGATCTCCGCGATCGCCGGATCGTCGGCGGCGCGCTCGGTCGCGCGCGACAGGCGGTCGGCGAACACACCAGGCCCGTGGAACAATTCCTTGTAGAAGGCGTGCACCAGCCTGATGCGCTCGCGGGTGAATTTGCGTCGGCGCATACCGACGATGTTGAGCCCTTCAAGCTCGGCGTACTGGCCGTTGACGAGGCCGTAGGGAATGACGTCGCCGCGCACGCCGCAGAGCCCGCCGATCATCGCCTGCGCGCCGATGCGGGTGAACTGATGCGCCGCCGACAAGCCTCCCATGAAGACATGATCGCCGATCACGCAGTGGCCGCCGAGCGTCGCCGAAGTGGCGAAGATCACATCGTTGCCGACCTGACAATCGTGCCCGACATGAGCGTTGTTCATGAAGTAGCCGCGCGCGCCGATACGGGTCACGCCGCCGCCGCCGACGGTGCCGACATTCATCGTCACGCCCTCGCGCAGCGTGCAACCTTCCCCGATCTCCAGGCGCGTCGGCTCGCCGCGATAGGCCAGCGATTGCGGCGCGGTGCCGAGCGACACGAACGGCGAGATGACGCAGCGCGCGCCGATCGTGGTGCGCCCGGTGATGCGCACATGCGCATCGATGCGGCATTCTTCACCGACCACCACATCGGCGCCGATGACGCAGTAAGGGCCGATGGTTGCGCCCTCGCCGATCACCGCACCATCCTCGATGCGTGCGGCAGGATCGATTGTGCTCATGAGCGTTTGTCCAGAACGGGAGTGAGCGCGGCCATGTCAGTCCGTCAGCATGGCGCCGACATCGGCTTCGGCGACCACCGTGCCGCGCACGCGCGCCTCACCGTGAAACCACCACATCGTCTTTTTCCGGCCGATGCTGGTCATGTGATATTCGAGCGTGTCGCCCGGAAGCACCGGCTTGCGAAACTTGCACTTGTCGATAGTGAGGAAATAAACGGCGTTCGGCTTCCGCGTGCCCGCCACCGACTTGATGCCGATCACGCCCGCGGTCTGCGCCATGCCCTCGATCATCAGCACGCCCGGATAGACCGGCCGCTCGGGAAAATGCCCCTGAAACGCCGGCTCGTTGACGGTGACGTTCTTGATGCCGATGCCGCTATAGTCTTCCCGGATCTCGATTACGCGGTCGATCAGAAGAAACGGATAGCGGTGGGGGAGCGTCTTCAGAATGTCGGCGGTTTCCAGCGCCTCGACGATGATCGGCGATTCCATCACTCCTGCCCCCTCGTTTTCGTGTCGTGCGATCGCGGCGAAGCATGAACCGAGCCGCCATGCGCGAGATTCTCGATCACCTTGATCTCGCGCAGCCACTGCTTCGCCGGCTTGGCGAAAATTCCGCCCCAGCGCTCGTTCGGCGGGATGTCGTCCTTGACGCCGCTCATTGCGGCGACCTGCGCCCCCTCGCCGATCGTCAGGTGATTGTTGAGGCCGGCCTTGGCGCCGAGCGCGACATTGTCCTCCAGCGTCAGGCTGCCGGCGAGGCCGCACTGCGCCAGCACAAGACAGTTCCGACCGATCGAAACATTGTGGCCGATCTGGACCAGATTATCGATCTTGGAGCCCTCGCCGATCACGGTGTCGCGCAGGCTGCCGCGATCGATCGTCGAACCCGCACCGATCTCGACATTGTTCTGAATCAGCACGCGCCCGGTCTGCGGAATCTTGACGTGCCCTTTCGGCCCCTGAACGTAACCAAAGCCGTCCTGCCCGAGATGACAGCCGGGATGGATCACGACATTGTTGCCGATATAGCTGTAGATGATCGACGTCCCGGCGCCGATGGAGCAGTCGCGACCGATCTTCACGCCCGCGCCGATCATCGCGTGAGCGCCGATCAGAGTGCCCGAACCGATCTCGACATCCGGCCCGATCACCGCAAGCGGCTCGACGATCACGCCGTCTTCAAGCCGCGCCGTCTCGTGGATGATCGCCGAGGGCGCAATGCCCTCGCAGCCGAAGAACGACGGCGGACGCAGCGCATCGTCATTGAGCACGCGCCCGACGCTGACAAAGGCGCGGAACGGATCGGATGACCGCAGCACCGCGACATGCTTCGGCACCATTCCCTCGAAGCGTTTGCTAACGAGGCAGGCGGCGGCATGGGTGTGCTGGAGCTGATCGGCGTATTTGAGATTGTCGAAGAAGGTCAGGTGATGAGGACCGGCGTGACCGAGCGAGGCCAGCGCGCGGATCTCCGTATCACCGCGTGAGCCATCGACGAGGTCGGCGCTGCAACGTTCTGCGATTGCGGTCAGCGTCAACGGCGACGGCCGACGAAAAAACGCGGACCCGGTTGCCGGCCCCGCTGCGTTCGATTGCATGATCACATGAATGCCTTCCTACGATCCCGCTACCGGTTCGCACCATGAAAACGCGAAAAAATCAAGCAGCTGCCCACCGTCCCGCCGTCGGGAGAACAGACTTTTTCGGTGGCGAAGCGGAGATTTGACCGGCCCTGAAAAGAGATGCCCGGGCGAAGCGCCCGGGCATGATAACGGCAGTTCAGGCGAAGCCCGATCAGAACGTGGTGCCGCCGCCGAAACGGAACTCCTGAACGCGATCGTACTTGCCCTTCGTCAGCGGAACCGCATAGTCGAAGCGGAGCGGGCCGAACGGCGACTGCCAGATCAGGCCGACACCGACGGAGCTGCGCACAGTCGTGTCGTCGTAAGGCAGGAAGCCGCGCGACGCCAGATCGGCCGGAACGCCGATCCCGGCGTAAGGCGGTCCCTTGTAATCGGTCAGCGAGCCGACATCGGCATAGATCGCGCCCTTCAGGCCGATTTCCTTCGGCATGAACCAGAACGGCATCTGCAACTCGGCGCTCGCGCCCCAATACGCCGTGCCGCCCAGCGCGTCGCCATAGCCATAGGCGCCCCAGCGGGAGATATCGCGCGGACCGATACCGGCCGGAGCGAAACCGCGCACCAGCGTCGGCCCCATCTGGAAGTGATCCAGCATGCGCAGATTGTCGTTGCCGACCTTGGTCAGCAATCCGCCCTGGACCCGGAGCAGGCCAACGATATCCGACACCAGCGGCTGGTAGTACTTCACGTCGCCGGTGGTCTTGAGATACGTCACGTCGCCGCCGACACCGGCAAAGTCCTGCTTCAGTTCGGCAAGCAGGCCGGAAGTCGGATTAATGTTGTTATCCAACGTGTTGTAGGTCAGTGTGTAACCAATTGCTGAAGTGTTCTTGGCGCCCCCCTGCAGTTCCATCAGCACGGGAAGCGAAATCGCGGTGCTTGCCAGGAAGGCCGGATCGGTGAAGTTGGCGTTCCCGAGCCCGATCTCCTGACGATAGAACGAGTAGCGCAACTGCAGCGTCAGGTCTTCGCGCAGCGCGAAGCCCAGCCGGGTGCTGAAGCCGGTCGTCTTGGTGTCGTAGGAATAGTAGCTGTTGGCGAGCTGCTGGCGCTGGAACAGATCGACGCCGAGCGCAACGCGGTAGTCGAGCAGATAGGGCTCGACGAACGACAGCGAATAACCGCGCGCATACTGGCCGTACTGCACCGACGCCTTGGCATAGAGGCCGCGGCCGAGGAAGTTGCGTTCGGCCACGCTCACTTCGCCGAGCACGCCGTCGGAGGTGGAGTAACCACCCGACACCGAGAACTCGCCGGTGGACTTCTCTTCGAGGTCCACATTGAGGATGACGCGGTCGCTGGACGAGCCCGGCTCCGCCGAGATTTTCACCGACTTGAAGTAATCGAGATTCTTCAGGCGGCGTTCGGCGCGATCGACGAGCGCGCGGTTGTAGGCATCGCCCTCGGCGAGATCGAACTCGCGGCGGATGACGTAGTCGCGCGTGCGCGTATTGCCGCGAACGTTGATGCGTTCAATATAGTTGCGCGGCCCCTCCTGAATGGAGAACACCAGCGCGACGGTGTGATTGTCGAAGTTACGGTCGCCGCGCGGCCGCACCACTGCGAAGGCATAGCCGCGCCGCGACGCCTCGATCGACATTTCCTCGACCGTCTTCTCGACGGCGACGGCGTTGTAGATCGAGCCGGGGTTGACATGCGAGAAGCTGCGCAGCGAGTTGCCGTCCAGCGTCGGGATCGTGGACTCGAACTGAACCGACGAAATGCGGTACTGCTGGCCTTCCTCGATCTTGAAGGTAACGTGGAATCCCTTCTTCTGCGGATCGTATTCGGTCAGCGCTGCAACCACCTGAACATCGGCATAGCCGTTCTTCAGATAGAAGCGGCGGATCAGGTCGCGGTCGGCTTCGACCCGATCGGGGTCGTACACGTCGGCCGAGCTGAGGAAGCTCAGCAGATTGGATTCGCGCGTCTTGATGACGTCCTTCAGGCGATAGGACGAATAGGCGTTGTTGCCGATGAATTCGACCGTGGTCACGCCGGTTTTCACGCCTTCGTTGATCTCGAACACGAGATCGACGCGGTTGTTCGGCCCCTGGATCATCTGCGGGTTGACCCGGACGTCGTAGCGGCCCGAACGACGATAGATTTCCGCAATGCGCTGGGCGTCCGCCTGCACGATCGGGCGGGATAGCGTGCCGCGCGGCTTCGACTGCACCTCGGCGGTGAGCTGTTCGTCCTTGACCTTCTTGTTGCCCTCGAAGGCGACCCGGCCGATCACCGGGTTCTCAACCACCGTCACGGTCAGGCGGCCGCCGCTCTGGCCGAGACGGACGTCCTCGAACAGGCCGGTGGCGATGAGCGCCTTCAGGCCGTCATCGATGGCGGCATTGTCCAGCCGGCCGCTCGGACCGGGCCGGAAATAGGAGCGGATGGTGTCCGCCTCGATCCGCTGATTGCCGTGCACCACGATCGACGCCGCCGATTGCGCCATAGCAGGCAAAGCGCCGCCCACCACCGCCATCGGCACTGCCACCGAAACAAGGGCAGCAACGAGGCTTCCCCGCAACAAACGCTGTCCGACCATCATGCGCGGAGCGCCCTCTTCATTCCAATGCCGGAGCGCCCTCGGACGAGCCGGCAGATTCCCATTTCTGGTCCCGCTTGTAGCCAATTTTCCCCCGCTGGCAAACGTTCAATCGCCACCCAATTCCAATTTAACACCAGCACGTTGCCCTTCGGCCACGCCATTCACCAAGAATCACTCAGGATGCCGCCAGATGCAGGATGTCGTTGTAGGTGGCAAAAACCATCAGCATCAGCACCAGGGCAAGACCGACGCGGAACCCCAATTCCTGCGCCCGTTCCGATAATGGGCGGCCGCGGATAGCTTCGACCGCATAGAACAAAAGATGACCGCCATCCAGCAGCGGAACCGGAAACAGGTTCAGCAGACCGATGGAGATCGACAATACGGCCGTCAGGTGAATCAACGCTGAAAGACCGATAGTCGCCACTTGCCCCGAAATCTGGGCGATTCGAATCGGGCCGCCGAGCTGGTCGGCTGCTTCCCGGCCTACGAAAATACCGCCGATATAGCTCAGCGTGCGATCGACGACGAACCAGGTCTCCTTGACGCCCAGCCAGACCGCGGTCGTCGGACCGACCGGCTGCGAGACCACGTCAGAGGGCTGGTTCGACCGGCTGATGCCCAGAATCCCGAGGCGATGCACATTGCCGAAGGAATCCTTCATCTCGCGCAGCTCGGGGGTGGCGACGAGTTCGACTGTGGATTCGTTGCGCTTGACCGTGAAGGTCAACTTCTCGCCCGCCCGGACGCTGACGATCCGCTGCATTTCGGCGAAGCCATCGATCGCGTTGCCGTCGATGGCGATCACGACATCGCCCGACTTGAACCCCGCCGCCTCGGCGGCGCTGTTGGCCTGCACCGCATCGACGCGGGCCGTGGCGCTGGGCTTCCCGAAAAAGGCGAACAGGCTGGCGAAAATGACGATGGCGAGAATGAAATTGGCGATTGGACCGGCGGCGACGATGGCCGCGCGCGGCCCGACTTTCTTGTGGTGGAAGCTGCCGCTTTTCTCGGCCTCGGTCATGGTGGCAAGCGCGGCGCTGTTGGGCGTGCTGGCCTCGCTGTCGTCGCCAAAGAATTTCACATAGCCGCCAAGCGGGATGGCCGAGAGCTTCCAGCGCGTACCGAGACGGTCGTTGAATCCGAACAGTTCCGGCCCGAACCCGACCGAGAAGGTCAGCACCCTGACGCCGGCCCAGCGAGCGACCAGGAAATGGCCAAGCTCGTGAAAGAACACGACGATGGTGAGCACGAACAGGAAGGGAACCACGTATCCCACGACACCATGGGACAGCAGATTGAAACTACTCGTAAAAATGCCTTCCATCGAACCCTCGTCGTGGCCTTGGCCACTGCGCAATTGAACTAAGATGCCTTTGCGGCAATTTCAGGCAAGAGGGCTGCGGCCATATTTCGCGCGCTATGGTCAACAGCGATGGCGTCGTCGGCCGAGGCCAGCACCGCCAGACGTCCGGACCGGATCCAGCCGTCGAGCGTGGCCTCCACCAGCCGCGCGATCGCCCCGAACCGGATCTTCTCGGCAATGAACGCCGCGACCGCCACCTCATTGGCGGCGTTATAGACCGTCGTCGCCCCCTTGCCCGTGCGCAGCGCCTCGAAGGCGAGCCGCAGGCCCGGAAAACGATCGAAGTCGGGCCGCTCGAAGGTGAGCTGCCCGATCTCGGCGAGATCGAGCGGCTTGGCCGGCCCCTTGATGCGCTCGGGCCAGCCGAGACAATGGGCAATCGGCGTGCGCATGTCCGGCGCGCCCAGCTGGGCCACCACCGAGCAGTCGGAGAACTCGACAAGCCCGTGAACGATCGACTGCGGATGCACCAGCACGTCGATCTGCTCGGGCGGCAGCGCGAACAGGTAGGCGGCTTCGATCACCTCCAGCCCCTTGTTCATCATCGAGGCGGAATCGATGGTGATCTTCTGGCCCATGCTCCAGTTGGGATGCTTCAGCGCCTGCGCCAGCGTCGCCTGTTCGATCTCCGCCGCCGGCCAGGTCCGGAACGGCCCGCCCGACGCGGTGATGATGACGCGGGTCAGTTCCTCGCGATTGCCGGAAGACAGTGCCTGGAACAGCGCGTTGTGCTCGGAGTCGGCCGGCAGGATGCTGGCGCCGGCCTTCGCCGCGCGGTCCATGAAAATATCGCCGGCGCAGACAAGGCATTCCTTGTTGGCCAGCGCGATGGTCGTTCCGCGATCGGCCGCCGCCAGCGCTGGCTTGAGACCGGCCGCGCCGCTGATCGCCGCCATCAGCCAGTCGGCCGGACGCGCCGCCGCTTCGATCACCGCCTCTTCGCCTGCGCCGCAGGCTATTCCGGTCCCGGCCAGCGCATCCTTCAGCTCGCCGTAGCGGCTGGCGTCGGCCACCGCCGCAAAGCGCACATTGAACTCGCGCGCGAGCCTGGCCAGCGCGGCGACATTGCCATTGGCCGTCAGCGCCTCGACGCGATAGCGGTCCGGCGCCATGCGCAGCAGATCCATCGTGCTGTCGCCGATCGAACCAGTCGCGCCAAGCACGGAAACCACGCGCGGCCCGGCCTGCACGCCATTGTGTTTGCGTAACGGAACTGCGCTCATTGCCTCACCAAATCACAAGCCCCTGGCCGACGCCATCGAAACCGCCGCGCCACAGTCCGATCAGCGCCGCAACGGCGATCGCGGCAATATAGCCGTCGAGACGGTCCAGCAGCCCGCCGTGGCCCGGAATGATCTGGCCCGAATCCTTGACGCCAAAATGCCGCTTCACGGCCGATTCAAACAGATCGCCGAGCTGCGAGACGACCGACAGCAGCGCGCTCAACACCAGCGCCGGGACCATCGCGGAATACCCGGCAGCGTAAAAACCCAGCCCCACGGCGATGCTGCCGAACAACCCGCCGAGCGCGCCGGACCAGGTCTTGTTGGGGCTCACGCGACGCCACAGCTTGGGTCCGCCGATGCTGCGGCCGACGAAATAGCCCAGACTGTCCGTCACCCAGACGATCAGGAAGACGAAAATCAGCGCCTGAAATCCGGTGACGTCATCGCCACGCACCAGGAGCGACGCAGCAAGCGCGATCGCGGCATAGACGTAGCCCAGCACAGCCCAGCGGCGCGACGCACGCGCCAGCCCGAGTGTGGCGAGCGCACCCGCCAAAGCCATCGCCGCAGCGACATTCGCCTGTCCGAGCGACAGGCAGAAACCAACCACCACCAGCGACGCCGCACCCGCGCCCATCAACTGGCGATCATCGCGCAGACCGACCATCATCAGCCATTCGACAAGGAGCCCGACGGCGACGAGCGCCACCAGCGCCAGCCACCACCATCCGCCGCTCCACGCCAGCCCGAGCGCAACCGGAATCAGAATGGCCGCCGCCGCAAGGCGAACCCACAGATTGCGCGATCCGGAAGAAGAATCAGGCGCCGGCTGGGAGCGATCCGGGGACACGCCCGTTACGACCCCGTACCCGTAGCCAGCCCGCCGAAGCGCCGTTCGCGGCGGGCATATTCGGCCAGCGCCGCTTCCAGCGCGGCCTTGTCGAAATCGGGCCAGTGCATTTGCAGGAATACCAGTTCGCTATAGGCGGCCTGCCACATCAGAAAATTCGACAGCCTCAATTCGCCGCTGGTGCGCACGATCAAATCGGGATCGGGAATGCCGGACGTATCGAGATATTGGCCGAGCGAGTCCTCGTCGATGGAAGCGGGATCGCGCTGGCCGGCCGCGACCTCGCGCGCCAGACGCTGCGCCGCACGCGCAACCTCGCGGCGCGAGCCGTAGTTGAACGCGACCACGAGATTGAGGCGGGTATTGTTGCGCGTCAGATCTTCGGCTTCCTTGAGCAGAGACGCGATATCCGCCTCCAGCCCCTCCCGCTCGCCGATCACGCGCACACGCACACCGTCTCGGTGCAGGGTGGCGAGATCGTTGCGGATGAACCGGCGCAGCAGGCCGAACAGGTCGTGGATTTCGGAAGCTGGCCGCGACCAGTTTTCCGAACTGAAGGAAAAGATCGTCAGAAACTCGATGCCGAGTTCGCTGGCGGCGCGAACCACCCGCCGCAACGCCTCGACCCCGCGCCGGTGTCCCTCGACGCGCGGCAGCCCGCGCGCCGCGGCCCAGCGGCCGTTACCATCCATGATGATCGCGACATGCCGCGGCGCCTCGGCGTGATCCGAGCCCGCTGGCGATGGCATGACGGCTTCCGGCATCGCATCAATCCTCAAACGGTGAGGATCTCCTTTTCCTTGGCGGCAAGAAGCTGATCGACCTCGCCAATGACGGAATCGGTCACCTTCTGCACCTCGGCCGCGAGCCGGGTCTGATCGTCCTCCGACATCTCGCCTTTCTTTTCCAGCTTCTTGAGCGTGTCGAGCCCGTCGCGGCGGACGTGTCGTACCGCAACGCGCGCGGCTTCCGCATATTTGTGCGCGACTTTGACCAGATCCTTGCGGCGCTCCTCGTTCAGTTCGGGAATACGCAGACGCAGCACCTGCCCCTCGGTCGCCGGGCTCAGGCCGAGGTTCGAATTGACGATAGCCTTCTCCACCGCATGCACCATCGAACGATCCCACACCTGCACCGAGATCAGGCGCGGCTCGGGCACGCTGACGGTGGCGAGCTGGCTCAACGGCATGTGGCTGCCATAGGCCTCGACCTGAACCGGCTCCAGCATCGACGCGGATGCGCGCCCGGTCCGCAGGCCGCCCAGTTCATGCTTGAGTGACTGCGTCGCGCCCTGCATCCGGCGTTTGAGATCATTGATGTCGAAACTCTCCGACGACATGTCGCTCTCCTCAACTTCTTTCCTGGCCATGCCAGGGTCACTCGATAATCCCACCCGACATCGCCGACGCGCGGAGATTCCGCGCGCGAGCCGTCAGGCACATTCAACCGGCAACAATGGTCCCCTGTCCCTTGCCGCTCAGGATGGCGCCGATCGAGCCGGGGTCCGCAATCGAAAATACGATGATAGGCAACGCCGTATCGCGGGCAAGGGCGAAAGCCGTTGCGTCCATGACTTTATAACCGCCCTCCAGCGCCTGCGAATGGGTCAGGCGTTCAAACCGTTTGGCGGCCGGATCTTTCTTGGGATCGGCGCTGTAGACGCCGTCGACATTGGTCGCCTTCAGCACCACCTGCGCGCCGATCTCGGCCGCGCGCAGCACGGCGGTGGTATCGGTCGTGAAGAACGGATTGCCGGTTCCGCCGGCCAGCAGCAGAATCCGGCCTTCGGCGAGATAGCGATGGGCCGTGCCACGGGTGAACAGCTCGCAGACCTGCGGCATCACCATCGCCGACAGCGTGCGCGCCGCCTGCCCGCGCCGCTCCAGCGCCGCTTCCAGCGCGAGGCAGTTCATGACGGTCGCGAGCATCCCCATCGTGTCGCCCGTCGGCCGGGATACCCCGCGGGAGGAAACCTCGACACCGCGGAAGATGTTGCCGCCGCCGACCACAACGGCAATCTCAACGCCGAGTTGACGCGCGGCTACGAGATCGCCCGCGATGCGGTCGACGGTGGCTTGATCGATACCGAACGGCTTGTCTCCAGCGAGATATTCGCCGGAGAGCTTGACGACGGCACGGCGGTATTCCGGCTGGTTCATGATGCGACCATTTCCTTGCGAAATGCAGCACCCACGCTCGCGCGAGCGAACAGTCGCGAACTCAGGCACATCCGATTCTGACTGAATCGACTATGCCTTATTCCGCCCTGCCTTGTCCCCTCCGGGACTCAGCTCTTGCCGGAGGCGGCCGCGACTTCTGCGGCGAAGTCCGTTTCCTGCTTCTCGATGCCCTCGCCGAGCGCATAGCGCAGGAAGCCGGTGATGGCGATCGGCGCGCCAACCTTGCCCTCAGCCTCCTTCACCGCCTGGGCCACCGACTTGCCGGTGTCGTGGATGAAGGCCTGCTCCAGCAGGCAGACTTCCTTGAAGTAGGTCTTGATGCCGGAATCGACGATCTTCTCGATCACGTTGTCGGGCTTGCCCTGCTGACGATACTTGTCGGCAAGCACGTCCCGCTCGCGCCGCACGATCTCGGGGTCGAGGCTTTCGGCATCGAGCGCCAGCGGGCTGGTGGCGGCGACATGCATCGCGAGCTGACGGCCGAGCGCGGCCAGCTCATCGGCTTGGCCCGCCGATTCCAGCCCGACCAGCACGCCGATCTTGCCAACGCCGTCGGCGACCGCACCATGCACGTAGTTCGCAACCACGCCATTGCCGACCGACAGCACCGCGGCGCGGCGCAGCGTCATGTTCTCGCCGATGGTGGCGATCGCATCGGCAATCGCCCGCTCGACGGTGACCTCGCCGACCGGCGCCGCATTGATCGCGGCGACGTCGCCGCCGGTCTTGAGCGCGACCTGGGCGATCATCTTGACGAGGCCCTGGAACTGCTCGTTGCGGGCGACGAAATCGGTCTCGGAGTTGACCTCGACGACGACACCCTTGGCGCCCTCGGTCAGCGCGCCGATCAGCCCTTCCGCGGCGACGCGGCCGGCCTTCTTGGCGGCCTTCGACAGGCCCTTCTTGCGCAGCCAGTCCACGGCCGCCTCAATGTCGCCGTCCGTCTCGATCAGCGCCTGCTTGCAGTCCATCATGCCCGCGCCGGTCTTCTCGCGCAGGTCCTTCACCATCGCCGCCGAAATCGTTGCCATCTCAATGTCCTCTTGTCTGG
>JBEBWH010000047.1:0-13914 GCA_040392305.1 Bradyrhizobium sp.
CGCGCGCGCGCCGAACCGGGCTTGAGCGGCTGCTGCTGGCTCGGATGCGGCTTCCATCCCGCGATCCAGAGGATGTCGAACGTGGCGCGGACACGCCCGTCCGGGTCGGAGAAATTCTCGGCGTAAAGATCCGCCATGCGCATCACGGTGGCGCGGCGCAGCGGCGCGCGGCGGCGCTCAAGCAACGTGTTGGTGGCGCCCATGCGCCGCAGGTCGTGCATCAGCGCGAATGCGCTGTCGTAGCGTACGACCACCCGGTCGAGATCGACTACCGGCAGCGCGAAGCGGGCGCGTTGCAAGAGCGCGCCGATGTCGCGCAGGTCGGGCAGCGGCGCGACATGCGGAGACATGCCGCCGTCCAGCTCGGTTTCCGCGGCAGCGAAGGCCTGCCGCAACTCGGTCAGGGTTTCGCCGCCGATCATCGCGGCCATCAGCAATCCGTCGGGCCTCAGCGCCGCGCGGATTTGCGCCAGCACGCCCGGCAGGTCGTTGACGAATTGCAGCGCCAGCGCCGAGACGACGAGGTCGCGTGTTTCCGGTTCGAGCGCAAGATGCTCGTCCTCGGGAATAGCAACACGGTCGAGATGCGCGAGGCGTTCCTTGAGCTGGCCTTGCAGGATGTCGGACGGGGTGCCGAGATCGGCGGCCTCGGGAAAATCGCGCAGAATGGCGTGAAGCCGCTCCGCCATCTCCTCCGCGACCCGCTCCAGCAGGAATGTCGCGGCCCCGGCGCGGTCGGCGCGGGCGAGGCGGCGTCGCAGCAAGGCGCGATCGAAAATCTGCGGAACGGATTGAACTGGCGGGGGCATGATCGAGCCTTTCTTCGCGGCCTGTTTCAGCCATCCGGGGCCGGGCTGCAAGCGCAAAGCCGTTTCCATCGCCCCGGCAAAAGGTCTAGCCTGATGCGGCAAGCTCCGCCGCTGGAGGCTGGAATGGCCGATTTGTCGCAGATTCCGCATCTGCCTCGACCGGGTGCCCTGGAGCCGCTGTTCGGCGCGCTGGGCAGGCTCTGCCGCCGGGCCGGTCATCTTGCGCTCGACGTGGCGCTGCCGGCGATGTGTGTTGCCTGCGGCGAGCCGGTATCGGGCGAAGGGGTCTGCGCCGCCTGCTGGGCGCGGCTGTCGTTCATCGCGCCGCCCTACTGTCCGCGTCTTGGAATTCCCTTCGCCTATGATCCGGGCGAGGGGCTGCTCTCGACGCAGGCATTGACGCGTCCGCCGGCCTTTGGCCGCGCGCGCGCCGCGGTGCGCTACGACGATACCGCGCGGACGCTGGTGCATGCGCTCAAATACCATGACCGGGCCGATCTCGCTCCGACCATGGGGCGGTGGATGGCGCGTGCCGGGCAGGACCTGCTGGCCGACGCCGATCTGCTGGTTCCGGTGCCGCTGCACTGGCGGCGCGGTTTTCGCCGTCGCTACAATCAGGCGGGAGCGCTGGCCCGCGTCATCTCCGCGTCGAGCGGCGTGGCGCTGGCCGCGGACGTGCTGCGCCGGGTCCGGCCGACGCAGCAGCAGATCGGGCTGTCGCGCGCCGAGCGCGCCGCCAACGTGCAGAACGCCTTCAAGGTGCCGCCGGATCGGAAGGCGCAGGTCGCGGGACGGCGTATCGTGCTCGTGGACGACGTGCTGACAACGGGAGCGACCTCCGAGGCCTGCGCCCGCGCACTGACCCGCTCGGGCGCCGCCTCCGTGGACGTGCTGGTCTTCGCCCGGGTTGTGGACAGTCCCGACCGCCCCATATAAAGGGCTGATTTTACTTCACCCGAGCGTGCCATGACGACTGCCGCCATCGATATCTACACCACGCCGAGCTGCGGCTATTGCCGCGCTGCCAAGGCGCTGCTGGCGCGCAAGAATGCCGCCTTTCGCGAGATCGACGTATCCCGTGACGTCGCGCTGCGGCAGGAAATGATGGTGCGTGCGCCGGGCGCGATGACCGTGCCGCAGATTTTCATCGGCGATACGCATGTCGGCGGCTGCGACGATCTTTACGCGCTCGATCGCGCCGGACGGCTCGACCCGCTGTTGGCTGGCGAAAAGGCGACCGGATGACCGAGAAAGCCACTTTCGACGCCGTGCCCGGCCGCAGCTTCGTTGCGGCGATGGTGCAGATGCGCACCAGCCTGTCGCCGCAGGCGAGTCTCGATGAGGCCGCGCGGCTGATCCGCGAGGCGGCGGCGCAAGGGGCGCAATATGTGCAGACGCCGGAAGTCTCGAACCTGATCCAGAAGAACCGCGAGGGCCTGTTCGCGCTTTTGGCCGACGAGGACGACGATCTGTCGCTGAAGGGCTATCGCGCGCTGGCACGCGAACTCGGCATTCATCTTCACATCGGATCGCTGGCGTTGCGGGCGAGCGCGGCGCGCGCCGCCAACCGCTCGTTCCTGATCGGGCCGGATGGCGGGATCATCGCCCGCTACGACAAGATCCATATGTTCGACATCCAGCTCGAAGGCGGCGAGAGCTACCGCGAGTCGGCCAACTATCAGCCCGGCGAGACAGCGGTGGTGGCTGATCTGCCATGGGGGCGGCTTGGTCTGACGATCTGCTACGATATGCGCTTTCCGGCGCTTTATCGGGCGCTCGCCGAAAACGGCGCGATCTTCCTGTCCGCTCCGTCGGCGTTCACCCAGAAGACCGGCGAGGCGCACTGGCATACGCTGCTGCGCGCCCGCGCCATCGAGAACGGCTGCTATATGTTCGCCGCCGCTCAGGGCGGCAAACATGAGAGCGGCCGGCTGACCTACGGGCATTCGGTGATCATCGACCCCTGGGGCACGGTGCTGGCCGAGGCAGGCCAAGAGCCCGGCGTCATTCTCGCCAGCATCGATCCGGCCAAGGTCGAGAGCGTGCGCAAAAGCATCCCATCGCTTCAGCACGGCCGCCGCTTCGGCATGGCGGGGACGGCGGCGGGAGCGGACCATCTGCAACTGGTCCGGGACGGGGCATGATCAAATACACCCTTCGCTGCGAAAAGGGGCATAGCTTTGAAAGCTGGTTTCAAAGCTCGGCCGCCTATGACAGCCAGCGCAAGCGCAAGCTTGTGACCTGTCCGGTCTGCGATTCCACCACGGTGGAGAAAGCGCTGATGGCGCCGCAGGTCGTCCGCACCGACAAGGGCGGTCGCGTGCCAACCGCCTCGGAAGCCCCGGAAGCGCCGGCCGTACCGGAGAGCGGCCCGACGCCGTTGATGATGCCGGGCGAGGGCGAGCTGCGCGCCAAGTTGCGCGAGTTTCGCGATTTCGTGGTGAACAATGCCGACAATGTCGGCGAGCGCTTTCCGGCCGAAGCGCGCAAGATGCACTATGGCGATATCGAGCATCGCGCGATCTACGGCAAGGCGTCGCCGCATGAGGCCCGCGAGCTGGCCGAAGAAGGCATCGAGGTGCTGCCGATCCCCGCGCTGCCGGACGATAGCAACTAGAGCAACTGGCGGGCCGTCCTGCGGTGCGAAAGTGGATGTGTTCGCGCTGCGGAATATGCGGCGCTGATTTCAAGCTACTTGCCACGCTACGCGTTTGACGACTAGTCTCGACCTCCTTCCCGCGTCGCGTTTCCGGGGTGTCCCGTTCTGCGCGCCGTCATCGCCTGAAGATGCCGGACCGCGGGAAGCAAGGGAGCTGACGCATGTGTTCCGCCTTGCTACGGGTCACGAGCGTTGTATCAGGCTCGCGCAATGGCGCGGGTCTTTCCAGCCTGCATCATTGTCGCCCTACAGCCTCTGCCCGGCGTCCGCGCCGGCGGCATGACAGTGCTGCAACATCCAAGACCGACGAGCCGGCTTCTCGCAAGAACGTCGCATCAAGTGCCTGGCCAATAATAATCAAACTCGGGAGAAACGTTCCATGTTCCGCAAATCGCTTTACGGAGTTCTTTGCTCGGCCGCCGCGGCGGCGCTGATCTGCCTGTCCGCTGCGCCGTCGCAGGCGCAGTCGCCTGAGCGCAATCTCGACAAACTCGGAGACTTCAAGGCGACCGGTGCGACGGACATTCCCACCGTGCCGCAGAGCGGCCGCAAGGCCGACGCCATCAGGAAGCATCTCTCCAAGATCAAGCTGCCGTCCGGCTTCAAGATCAGCCTCTATGCGCTGGTGCCCGATGCACGGCACATGGCGGTCGGACCGCAGGGCGTCGTGACTTTCGTCGGCACGCGCAAGACCAAGGTCTATGCGGTGACGGATCGCGGCAAGACCGGCACCGCCGAGGAAGTGAAGGAATTCTCTCCGTCGGTCAGTTTCCGTATTCCGAACGGCGTCTGTTTTTCGCGCGATGGCGTTCTGTTCATCGCCGAGCAGAACCGCGTTTTGAGCTTCCCGGCCGCGGAATTTTTCTATGAAAGCCCGGACGTCGCCGTCGGCACTGTTGTCGCGCAGGGCGAGCTGATCCCGGCGGAAGATGAAAGCTTCAACCATACCGCGCGGGTGTGCCGGATCGGACCGGACAACAAGCTCTATGTCGCGCTCGGGCAGCCGTTCAATGTCCCGGCAAAGGGCAAGCTCGAAGGCTTTGCCAAATACGGGATCGGCGGCATCATCCGTGTCGGTCTCGACGGCAAGGACCGCGAGGTCTATGCCCAAGGTATCCGCAACTCGGTCGGCATGGATTTCAATCCTAAGAACGGCCAGCTATGGTTCACCGACAATCAGGTGGACGGCATGGGCGACAACATCCCGCCGGGCGAGCTGAACCGCATCACGCAGGCCGGACAGAATTTCGGCTTCCCGTGGTACGGCGGCGGCAAGACGCGAACCGTCGAATACAAGAGCGACACTCCGCCGAACAATGTCGTGTTCCCGGAAGTCGAAATGGATGCGCATGCCGCCGATCTCGGCATGACCTTCTATTCCGGCAAGTCTTTCCCGGCCAAGTATCGCGGCGGCATCTTCTCGGCGCAGCATGGATCGTGGAACCGAACCGAGCCGGTCGGAGCACGGGTGATGTTCACCTCCCTGAAGCCTGACGGCAGCGCCGACAAGACCGAGGTGTTCGCCTCCGGCTGGCTGACCGGCGACGGCGAGTATCTCGGACGGCCGGTCGACGTCGCGCAACTGCGCGACGGCTCGCTGCTGGTGTCCGACGATCTTGCCGGTGCAATCTACCGCATCACCTACGAAGGCCGCTGATCTGCGGCGCATCACCATCCGGAGGATGGCGGATCGAACCGGTCCGTCGTCCTCCGCTGGTGTTCGAGAGGATGCGATATGATCGCAAGACGGCTGATTTTCCTGCTGGTGCTAGTGGGGGTCACGGTGCCGGTCGCGGGTGCGCTGGCCGATGGCGATGCCAGGGCGGGACGCAAGAAGGCGGCGCAATGCGCGGCCTGTCACGGCATCGATGGGCTGTCGAAACTGCCGATCGCGCCGAACATCGCCGGCTCGCCGGCGCTATATATCGAGAAACAGCTCAAGGCGTTCCGCTCCGGCGAGCGCAGCGAGGAAAACATGAGCGTTGTCGCCAAGCCGCTGTCGGATGCCGATATCGCCGATCTCGCGGCGTGGTATTCCGGCCTTCAGGTCGAGGTGACGCTGCCGCAATAGCGCCGCGCGTCGCTCACTCCATCGCGGCGGCGATCTGAAGATTTTCGAGGTCGCGATAGATCGAGGCGGCGGCCAGCATTTTGCCCTGACGCATGTAGCGCAGCATGCAGTCCCGCCCCATGATGTCGCCGTCGACCGCAATCGCGTCCCACTGCTCGGCGTGGCCGATATAGTTGATCGGCACGTCATAGTGCTGGCTCCAGAAGAACGGAACGGCATTGAAGGCGACACGTTCGCCCAGCATGTTGCGCGCGGCGGTCTGTCCCTGCCGCTGCGCCACCACCCAGTGCTCGACGCGGATGCGCTCGCCGCTATGCGGATCGGGCCAGCGGGCGATATCGCCCGCGGCATAGATGCCGGGGATGCTGGTTTGGAGACAGGCGTCCACCACCACGCCGCGATCGATCGCCAGCCCGGCTTTCTCCGCGAGTGTAAGGCGCGGCCGCACCCCGACGCCGGCGACGATCAGGTCGGCGGCGAGGTTCGCGCCGCTTTTGAGCATGGCGCGCGGACCGTCGATGGCGGCGACGGTGTCGCCGAGATGGAACGTCACGCCGTGCTCTTCATGCAGTGCGCGGATGAAGTCGCCCATGCCGGGACCGAGCACGCGCTCCATCGGCCGCTGTTCGGGCGCGACGACATGGACATCGAGATTGCGCGCGCGCAGCGCGGCCGCCACCTCCAGCCCGATGAAGCTTGCGCCGATGACGAGCGCGCTTTTCGCGCTCTCCGCCGCCGCGATGATGGCGCGGCTGTCGGCGAGCGAGCGCAAAGTGTGAATCTGGGTTGGCTTCGCACCGGGAATGGAGAGTTGCACCGGCTCTGCGCCGGTCGCCAGCAGCAGCCGGTCGTAGGCGATGGCCTCGCCGCCGGCGATCGTGACGTGGCGTGTGTGCGGATCGATCGACGTTGCTTCGGTGGCAAGCCGCAAGGCGATGTTTTCGTCCCGATAAAAGCCGTCAGGCCGCAGCGGCACCCAGTCCTCCGGCGCGCTGCCGGCGAGGTAATCCTTGGAGAGGTTGGGGCGGTCGACGGGCGCGTCGGCCTCGCTGCTGATCATCGTCACGCTGCCGCGGAAGCCCCGCCGTCGCAGCATCTCGGCCGCCGCAAAGCCGGCGCCGCCGCCGCCGACGATGACGATGCGTTCCGGTGTCTCTGCAAGCGGCGTCCGGTGCGGTGCGGGCCGCTCATGTTTGCCGGTGACGAACACGCGGCTGTCGCGCTGCTCGACCCGCCAGCAGGCGAGCGGACTGAACGCCGGCGCGCGGGTCGCCTCGCCGCTGCGCAGATCGAAACAGGCGTGGTGCCATGGGCAGCGGATCGTGGCGCCGACGACAAGGCCGTCGGCGAGCGGGCCGTGATAGTGCGTGCAATGAGCGTCGACGGCGAAAATGTCCGCCTCGGTTCGGACCAGCAGCACCTCATCCCCGCCGACATGGCCGAGCAACTTTATGCCTTCAGTCAGGTCGGCGAGCGGGATGCCCTGCGTCAGGTCCGGGCCTGCGGGAGCGTTCTGATCGTGCGCCATGAGAGCCGCCTCAATTCGCCATGTCGAGGAATTCGCGCCGCGTCATCGGGTTGTCGCGGAAGCAGCCGAGCATGCGGCTGGTGACGAGATCGGTGTCGGGCTTGTGCACGCCGCGCGTCGTCATGCAGTGATGCGTCGCCTTGATGATGACGCCGACGCCCTGCGGCTTGAGCACGTCGCTGATCGTGTTGGCGATCTGCGCGGTCATCTTCTCCTGGATTTGCAACCGCTTGGCATAGACCTCGACGACGCGGGCGAGCTTGCTGATGCCGACCACGCGATCGTTCGGGATATAGGCGACCCAGGCCTTGCCGATAATGGGCGCCATGTGGTGCTCGCAGTGGCTTTCGAAGCGGATGCCGCGCAGCACGATCATCTCGTCGTAGCCTTCGGTCTCCTCGAATGTCTTCTGCAATATCTCGGCCGGGTTCTGGGCGTAGCCGACGAAAAACTCCTCGAACGCGCGCGCCACGCGGTTCGGGGTCTCAAGCAGGCCGTCGCGTTCCGGGTTGTCGCCGGTCCAGCGAATGAGGGTGCGGACCGCCGCCTCCACCTCGGTCCGGTCCGGCCGGTCCGCTTCGGGCGTTGCTTGCAGTCTGGCCCGGTCGAGGGCGCGCACATTCGACGTCATGACAGCGATCTCCGTTCGCGGCGCGAAGGCCGTGGATGCTCGATGTCAATTGGATGCGGCTATGGCGCTTTGGTTCCCGGAGGGGCGTAACGCCGTCGTGCGGCGTCAGGCCTTTGCCCGGCGTGGCTTGCGCGCAAGCTGCTCGATCGCCTTGAACTGGTCCCTGGCCGAGGCGTAGGCAAGGTCCTCGATGGTATGATAGATGCCGATCAGCTGCTCGCCGATCTCCGTCACCGTGGCGCCGCCGCCTTGCCGCCCGCCCGGCGCGGCTTCAACTGCGGGCTGCGCCAGCGCCAGGTTGATCTGTTCGACCAGCAGCCAGGCCCGGCGATAGGACATCCCGATCTTGCGAGCGCCCGCTGAAATCGAGCCGGTGTCGCGGATCGCCTCGAGCAGCGCGATCTTGCCTGGGCCGATGCGGTCGTCATTGGTCAGATCAAGGCGAATGCTGAGATGGGTTTGCGGCATAGCGGCGGTCAGACTCGTGGCAAGGAAGGGCGGAGAGTGCGGGAATCGCCCCGCGCCGGCGGCCGATCAAACGGCATATTGTGCGCGCCATCAAGCGCTATCGCGCCGGTGCGCCGATCGCGGTGCTCCGCAACGCCCGCTTCATTCGACCATTGATGCAGAATGTCGGCGCGCCGTGCGGTAGCCTTTGCGGCTCGTTGCGATTAAGCTTTGCTTGCCGCCTGTCGCGGCATTCATGTCCATCGCCGCATTTTTGTTGTTTCGAGCCGCTTATGCCCGCACCCAAGCCGCCCGCCTTCGAAACCCTGAGCCTGCATGCCGGGCAGCAGCCCGACGCCGTGACCGGCGCGAGGGCCGTGCCGATCTATCAGACGACGTCCTATGTATTCCAGGATACCGACCACGCGGCCGCGCTGTTCAATCTGGAGCGCGCGGGCCATCTCTATACCCGCATCTCCAATCCGACGATCGCGGTTCTCGAAGAGCGGCTTGCGGCGCTGGAGGGCGGCGTCGGCGCGGTCTGCACCGCGAGCGGCATGGCGGCGATGCATCTGGCGATCGCAACGCTGCTCAATGCGGGCGATCACATCGTCGCATCGGCCTCGCTCTATGGCGGCACCATCAACCTGCTGCGGCACACGCTGCCGCGCTTCGGCATCACCACCACATTCGTCAAGCCGCGCGCGCATGACGATCTGCGCGCCGCGATCCAGCCGAACACGCGGCTGGTCATCGGCGAGACCATCGGCAATCCCGGCCTTGAAGTGCTCGATATTCCGCAGGTGGCGCAGATCGCTCATGAGGCGAAGATCCCGCTGGTGATCGACAATACCTTCGCGACGCCGTATCTCGCGCGCCCGATCGAATCGGGCGCCGACATCGTCGTCAACTCGACGACGAAATGGATCGGCGGCCATGGCATCGCCATCGGCGGCGTGGTGGTGGACGGTGGTCGTTTCGACTGGAACGGCTCGGGCAAGTTTGCGGTGCTCACCGAACCCTATGCCGGTTATCACGGCATCGTCTTCAGTGAGGAGTTCGGGCCGAACGCCTTCATCATGCGCGCCCGCACCGAGGGCCTGCGCGATTTCGGCGCGTGCCTGTCGCCGACCAATGCGTTCCAGTTGCTGCAGGGCGCCGAGACGCTGGGCGTGCGCATGGATCGCCATATGGCCAACACCCATGCGGTGCTGGCCTTTCTGAAGGCGAACAAGGCCGTCGAGTGGGTGGTGCATCCCGACCTCGAGGATCATCCGGATCATGCGCTCGCCAAGCGCCTGCTGCCTCGTGGCGGCGGTTCGATCGTCTCATTCGGCATCAAGGGCGGGCGCGAAGCCGGGCGCAAGTTCATCGAGGCTGTGCGGCTCGTCAGCCATCTCGCCAATGTCGGCGATGCCAAGACGCTGGTGATTCATCCGGCCAGCACCACGCATCAGCAGATGAGTACAGACGAACTGAAGGCATCCGGCGTCGGCGAGGAACTGATCCGGCTTTCGGTCGGCATCGAGGCGGCGACGGACATCATCGACGATCTCGCGCAGGCGCTGCGAATTTCCCAGAAGGTTTGAAGCGATGCGTGTTTCCGTCAACGGCATTGAGACATTCGTCGCGACCGGCGGCCGTCCGTTCGATCCGGCGCTGCCGACAATCGTGTTCCTGCACGGCGCGGGCATGGACCATTCGGTCTGGGCGTTGCAGACGCGCTGGTTCGCCCATCATGGTTACGGCGTGCTGGCGCCTGATCTGCCCGGTCACGGCCAATCGGGCGGCGCGCCGCTGCCGACCATCGCCGCGATGGCCGACTGGACCGCGGCGCTGACCGCCGCCGCCGGTGCATCGCGCGCGCGGCTTGTCGGCCATTCGATGGGATCGCTGGTGGCGCTGGAGGCGGCGGCTCGTCACCCCGCGAAAATCACGGAGATCAGCCTGATCGGCACTGCGGCGACCATGACCGTCGGACCCGATCTGCTCAAGGCGGCCGAGGCCAACGATGCCGCTGCGATCGATATGGTGTCGATCTGGGGGCTGGGCTTCCGGGCCGGACTGGGCGGCAACACCGCGCCGGGATTGTGGATGCATGGCGGCGCGCAGCGCGTGCTGGAGCAAGCCCGTCCGGACGTGCTGTTCAACGATCTCAAGGCCTGCAACGACTATCGGGACGCGCTGGCCGCGGCCGGCCGCATCACCGCGGCCGCGACCTTCATTCTCGGCGAGCGCGACATGATGACGCCCGCGAAGGCCGGGCGCGCGCTTGCGGCGGCGCTGCCGCAGAGCCGCACCGTCGTACTGCGCGGCGCCGGGCACATGATGATGGTCGAGCGGCCGGACGAGGTGCTGGCGGCGCTGCGGGGATAGAGGCGCTTCGTTCATTTCAGCAATCAGCAAAACAATACCCTTGCGGGCGGGCATCCTATAAGATATATTTCGCGTATATCTTATAGGAGGCCCGAGACATGCTTTCTGCAGCGGAGAGGCATGAAAAGCCTGCGCCAGCGCGGGGCGGGCTTGCTTCGGAGACTGCGATATCACCCGAACCCGACGGCGAAGGTCTCGCGCCTGATCCGTCACGGATGGCGGCGAAGGCGGTCATCGCGCTGCGGCACCATCCGCATCTCAACAACGTGCTGACCCATATCAGCGGGTCGAACTGGACGAAACTCGAGCAGGCGCTGACTGCAGTGCTCGACCCGTCGACCCGGCCGCGCGATTTGCCGCCGCTGGCGCGCAACCTGCTCGACCTGTTATGCGCCGATCGCGGCGTGACCGGGCGGATCATGAAACCGTATTTCCATGAATGGCTCGCGCTCGCGCTGCCGGCGCCACAGGCCGAGCGGATCATCGCCAACACCGTGCGGCTGTTCGCGCAAGTCGGGCAGCGATAGGGGGCGGCGATGTCGACGACGCTCGCTCCATCCGAACGTGTGCTGCATATGGAAGAGATCGACCAGCGGGTCCGCCATACCGTCGTGCTGCAGCTGTTCGCGCATCTCGATCCCGACAGCGCGTTGCAGCTCGTGGTGGATCACGATCCGAAGCCGCTGCGCTACCAGCTTGAAGCCAGACATGGGGATCGGTGTCGATGGACCTATCTGGAAGAAGGTCCGGATACCTGGCGCGTAAGGTTGCAACGAACACCGCAAGGAGCGTGTCATGCTGAACAACGCCCATCATCATGCTGTTCCCGCCGATAGCGGCGACGAGGCATTTCTGGAATCGCTGATCCGCGACGACGTGGCTGCATGCCATCCCGGCGAAACGCTTGACGACTTCAAGCGCCGGGCGCGTTTCTCCAAGGAGGACAAGGGGCTGCTGCGCGAATGGATGTGCGTCGCCGCCGCGCGGGCGCAGGCGTTGGGCGCGTCGCCGGTCTACGCGCAGGCGGCGGAATAAGCCACGTTACTCTTTTGATCAATTGCTCATTGCGATGCTAGTCGTAGCATCGCGACGCAACCGATGCATGCGACAAAGGAGAAACCCGGTGAGTCACGAAATGTATCCGCAGGCCACGCGTGAACTGGCCCAGAAGCGCCGGGCCCTTGCGCGGGACAGCGAGGCCGCGTTTCAGGCGTTCAGCAAAACGGTGTTCGCGGATGGCGCGCTGTCCGGCAAGATGAAACAGTTGATTGCGGTGGCGGTGGCGCACACGACGCAGTGTCCTTACTGCATCAAGGGACATACCAAGGCGGCGCGCCGCGCCGGCGCAACGCCCGAAGAACTCATGGAAGCGGTATGGGTGGCGGCGGAAATGAAGGCCGGATCAGCCTATGCGCATGCCACGTTGATGCTGGATGCGCTTGACGAGTCCAAATAAGGCCGGGCGACGGCGGCAAGCTCCCGCCATCGCCCATGGTTTGATCGGTGCGGGCCGCCGTTTACTTGGCGGCGGTCTGCGTCAGATAGCCGGTCAGCCGCTTCTTGGCGAGCGGCGGCAGCTTGGCAGCATCGAGAACGGCCGGATTCGGCGGCTCGTCGCCGACCTGGATGGCGCCGACCATACCCATGCCGAGATGCGGTACGCATTTGTAGCCGTAGAGCCCCGGCTTATCGAACGTCACCGTCAGCTCCTGCGACAGCTTGCCCTTGAACGGCGTGGCGCCTTCCGGGATGAGGCCCGGAATCGTCTCGGCGTCATGGCCCTTGTCGGTCGGCACGAATTTGACGGTGTCGCCCGGCTTGATCTTGAGGAAAGCGGGTTCGAACACCATCGCCTGACCGTCACTTCCCTTGTTGAGCATCTTCACCTCGAACTCCGCCGCGAGCGCAGGCGTGGCGAGGGCGGCGATGCCTGTCGCAATCAAAGCCAGGGTTGCCAAGCGTGTCATGTCCAAACTCCTTCGGTCTGTCGGGACGAAAGCCTGACGACGGCATGCCGCAGGGCTTTCGTCCGCAGCCTCGTAGCGGGCGGGGACATGCGTCTCTTTGCGCTTGCGCAACCTCGCGGGAGAGAGCGCGTGAATGGGGTTAGACTAAAGTGTACGCGGCAGGTCCGGCAGCGCGTTGCCCGACGCCAGCGCGTCGGCAAAGGCATGATGGATGTCGCGGTGGATGGCCTCGTCCTCACGCATGGCGACGATCATGTCGCTGAGCTGCGCCGCCGGATCGAGATTCCAGTAGACCAGCGCCGACGCAGGCGCGAGGCTGTTCGGCTGCTCTTTCTTCTCCAGCCGTTCGAGATACTGCGTGTAGCCGCGCACGGCTTCTTCCGACAGGTATCCGGCGAGCCGGTGCGCGGTGCGCGGCGACGCCAGATGCAGCAGGAAATAGGCGTTGTAGAACACGCCCTGCGCGATCACGATCAGGATCCGCTCGAAACTGTTGGGTTGGGCGATGGCGACGAAGGCCATCAGGTGAGCGCGCTGGTTTTCAGCCTCGTCCATGAAAGCGCGGACCCAGCCGCGATCGTCGGTCATCCGGCGCAGGCAGCGCAGATGCAGCAGGGTCGCCGCCACCATGGCCGGGACGGCGGCCACGGTCTCCAGAACCACGGCGCGGTTGCCATAGCGCTTGCCGAACAGCGATGCAGCGATGGACGCCAGCGCCCTCACGCACCGGACGGCGATGCGGTCCGACAGCGTTTGCGGCTCATGATGGCGAAGCAGGTCGGTTTTGTTGACGTTAAGCATCGCTGCCTTTGATTTCCCGCTGGTCCAGGTGTCGGCCATGTTCCGCATGGCGCGCCGCCGGCCGGCCTTCCGTTGCTCTTATCATCCTACCTTGCTGGACGCGACGGAATTTGCCGTGACGCAATCGTTGCTCACTATGTACCCGGAACATGGGATCGGATACAGGGAAACTGATGCCATGGCAGGTCAATTCCGGCGATTTCCAGTCGCGCCGGGCGAACGGGCCAGGGTCGGTGGCGCAGGCCAGCGGATAGCGACATAGACAGGTGGCATGGAGCAGGAACGCGATATCGAGATCCTGAAGCGGACCGAACTGTTCCGTAGCGTGCCGGATCCCGTGCTGGCCGAGCTGCAGGCGACCTCCATCCGCAGGCGTCTCGCGGTTGGCGATGTGTTGTTCCGGCAGGGCGACGCCGTCGAGACCTTCTATGTGGTCATTGTCGGCCGGTTGCGGGTGACGCAGACCACGCCCGAAGGCCAGCAGATCATCATCCGCTATCTCGGTCCCGGCCAGATCGCCGGATATGCCGCGCTGACCGGCGGCGAACAGCATCCCGGCACCGCCACGGCGCTCGACGACAGCCATCTGTTCGCCTGGCCCGCCGCCACGATCCGGCAGTTGATG
>JBEBWH010000048.1:0-13881 GCA_040392305.1 Bradyrhizobium sp.
GCGGCCGAAGCCGGTGACGATGTTTTTGGCGAAACCGGGCGCGATCTCGAAGAAATCGCCCTCATCCGCGACCTTCAGGATCAGTTCCTTGATGTCGTAGGGAATGTTCGGATTGCTCGGCACCAGTGTATCGAGCGAATAATCGACGCGCTCGATGTCGTCGAAGCTCGGCCACTCCGGCACGCCGTCGGAATTGTTCGACGGCAGGAAGTCGATCAGCCGCCGCATCTGCAACAGCGTCTCGACGTCGTTCTCGAACGCCCCGTCGGCGATCGAGGATTTCGTCGCATGCACGCTGGCGCCGCCGAGCTCTTCCGCCGTCACCACTTCGTTGGTCACGGTCTTCACCACGTCCGGGCCGGTGACGAACATATAGCTCGTGTTCTTCACCATGAAGATGAAGTCGGTCATCGCCGGCGAATAGACGTCGCCGCCGGCGCACGGCCCCATGATAACGCTGATCTGCGGGATGACGCCGGAGGCCTGCACGTTGCGGCGGAACACGTAGGAATAGCCGGCGAGCGCCGCGACGCCTTCCTGGATGCGCGCACCGCCCGCATCGTAAAGGCCGATGATCGGCGCGCGCGCCTTCATCGCCATGTCCTGCAGCTTGGTGATCTTGAGCGCGTGCGTCTCCGACAGCGAGCCGCCGAACACGGTGAAGTCCTTGGCGAACACGAAGGTCTTGCGGCCGTTGACCGTGCCCCAGCCGGTGACGACGCCGTCGCCCGGGATTTTGCTCTTGTCCATGCCGAACTCGACCGAGCGATGCTCGACGAACATGTCGAACTCTTCGAACGAGCCCTTGTCCAGCAGCACCTCGATACGCTCGCGCGCGGTCAGCTTGCCGCGGTTGTGCTGCGCCTCGATACGCTTCTCGCCGCCGCCCAGCTTCGCCCCGGCGCGCCGCGCCTCGAGTCTGTCCAGAATGTCCATGATATCGTCGCCCACCCTCGCAATGCTGAACCGGGGCGGCTCCACGCCCCGGCTCGATGTTTGGCGCTTTCTAACACGCGAATTTCGCGGAAGGAAACAACACTGTCGAACAATGCCGATGGCCGGAAAAACCTGATATCTGAGATATTTCAGCAAAAATGGCGGAGAATCCGGAATGAGCGATGTTAACGATCCTGCCGGCACGGCGACCGGCGGCGTGCGCGCCCTGCTGCGCCTGGAAGGTCTCGCGCTGTTTGCCGGGATGGTCGGGCTTTATGCCCTCTGGGGCGGTTCATGGTGGGTCTTCGCCGTGCTGTTTCTGGTGCCGGACTTAAGCTTCGCCGCCTATCTGGCCGGGCCGCGGGCCGGCGCCATCGTCTACAACGCCATGCACACCGACATCATGCCGATTGCGCTCGCCTTCTACGGATTTGCCTTCGCAGCGCCCCTGACGCTGTCGATCGCCCTGATCTGGCTCGCGCATATCGGCATCGACCGGGCGCTGGGCTATGGCCTGAAATATCCGCGCGGCTTCGGCTTTACCCATCTCAACCGCATCGGCCGGGCCAGGCAGGCGGCCGACATTTAGCCGCCGTCACACCGCCCCGACCAGCGTCAGCGCCTGTTGCGCCAGCGGCATCCGGGCCGCGATGTGACGCTTGTCCCGGATATCGAGATTGAGCGCGAACACGGTCTGGCGCGCCCCGCTCTCCGCGAAGCCGACAAGCCATCCCACGGTCGCGCGCCAGCCGCCGGAGACCGAGCGGTCATCGACGCCGACCAGTCCGGTCTTGGCGCGGATCACCGCGTCGCCCGTCTTCGTCACCGGCAGGATATCGCGCGCCAGTCGCTGGCTGCGCGCGGACACGGGCAACGAATCGCGACGCAGGCGATCGAGAAACGCCACCTGCCGTTGCGCCGAGATGCGCAAGTCCCCGGTCAGCCAGAAGCGATCGATGCCGCCACCGATCTTGCGGTTGCCGTAGTCGAAGGCATCGACATAGCGCTGCATCCGCGCCGCGCCGATGCGCCGTGCGATCTCCTGATAGACCGGCACGGCGGACGCCGCGATGGCGCTGCGCAGCGTGTGGTCTTTGTTCCAGTCGGGAAAAGCGCGGGTGACGCCATCCCACTTGAAGATATCCTTGTCCGGATCGGCGACGACGCCGGTTTCCAGCGCAATGATCGAGCTGGGAATCTTGAAGGTGGACGCCGGCAGCAGCGCGGCATTGCAGCGCGCCTCGTCGCTCGCGATCAGACGCCCGGCGTCCGTACGAAAAGCGACGAATGCGCCAGCCGTTCCCTGTTCGGCGAAGAGGCGGGCGAGACGATCGTCCACCGTCGCAGCCGGCAGCGTGGCCGCCGCCCACAAGCGCGACGGCATTACGGTCGCAGCAAAGCTTGCGAGAACACGGCGGCGGTTGATCATGGCAGGATTCCGGTAAGGCGGGAACACTAGCTAACGCGGCCTACGTGGCGAATTGATGGCGGCAACCGCCTTCAGGAGCCGCGCGACAGCCGCAGCACGAACACCAGCACTTCGGCGACGGCCCGATAAAGCTCTTCCGGAATTTCATCGCCGAGTTCGACATGCGACAGCGCGCCCGCCAGCACCTCGTTCTCTTCGATCGGAATGTCGTGCGCCTTCGCAACCTCGATGATCTTTTCGCCGATGGCCCCGCGCCCCTTCGCGACGACGCGCGGCGCGTGGCCACGGTCGTAATGCAGCGCCACCGCGAGCTGGTTGTCGGGTGGTCCCTTCATAGCGCGCGATCCCAGAAATGCCCGGCGCGCGGCGCGGGCGACGGCGGCGCGCCATCACCCACCACGATATCGCCGGGCTCCAGCGCCGCCTCGCGCAGCGCCTGCGACAGCGCCGGCGTATCGGCGCGCAACCGCGCGGCGGTCAGCGGCCGTTCCGCCCACATCCGCACCGCGGTCGTGCCACCGGAGAAAGACACCAGCGCATGGATCGGACCGGCCGGCTCGATATCGAGCGAGAACCGCGCACGCCAGATGCGGCGGCTCGCCTCCCCGGTCGTCTCGTCCTGCCGCGCGTCGTCGCGGGCGATCTCAAACTGCGCCACCGCGGTGCCCTGCGGCAGCGCAATCGGAAGCTCGAACAACCAGCGGGCGGCCGCCTGGTCAAGGCGCGCGCCCTGTGCGTCGGGCGCGCCCGGCAGCGAGGCGATCTGCATCAGGGTCTGCCGCGCCAGTGCGGCATCGGTGTCGGCCAGCAGGCGATGCGTCACCGCCGCCGCCGGCATGTCTGGTGTGATCGCCGCTTGCGCCACCGGCTGCGCCGACGGTGTCGCGCCGCGAAACGGCGGCGGCGGCAGATCGGTGCGGGCAAAGGGCTCCGTTCCGCCCGCGCGCGCGGCCGCCTGCACCATCGTCGTCGGCGCGGCCAGAAGCGCGTCCTGCAGCAGCCCCAGCATCACGCTGGTCGCAGCGGCGCGGCTGCCCGCCGACAGCGTTGCCTGCGGCGCGAGATACTCGACGCCGCGCACCGTGCCCGCGCGCTCCGTTGAGGGCAGCGCAATGTCGGGCAGATCGGGCGCCAGCGACGGCGCGGCGGGCAGGCGTCCGGACTGTTGCATCGCGCCTGCGGCCGCACCCGGAGCGCCCGACGATGCGGCCGTCGCATCGCGCGCGAGCCCGAGCGCGTGCCGCAACACCAGTAGCGCCGCCTTGAGGTCTGGTCCGCTGCCGGATGCCGGCGCGCCCCCGCCGGCCAGCCGCTGCTCCAGGAACAGGCCGGAATTGGCGACGGCGGTCCTGACCGTCTCGCCGGACACCATGCCGTCACCGGCGAGCCGAGCGGAGAGCACCTGCGCCATCGCGTTCCGGACCGCCGGCGCGAGCGCCGCCATCGGCGACGCCGCCAGCAGATTGGCGAACAATGGGGCAAGCCCGGCCTGCCGGGTCGCGGCCTGCGAGGTCGCCGCGGCCACAGCCTGCGCTTCAGCGGCCGTCAGCGCGGAGGTCGCGACCGGCTTCGTTGCGCTCGCCGGGACGATACCCGCGACGCCCTGCGTTGCGTCGGCTTGCGGCAACACCACGAGCCGCAACTGGGCGGCATCGCCGGTGACAGCAAAACGCAGCGTCTGACCGGCCTGAAGCGACACCTCGGAAGCGACATCCAGCGTCAGCCCGGCAATCGCCAGGCGAACGAGATTGTTTTCCAAAAGCTGGAGCACGGTGGCGTCGATCACCGCGCCGGGGCGCAGCGTGACGGCGCTGGCGGCGGCGCCTGCGGCCTGAACCGGGCTGACCGGCGAAATGGGCATCGACATGGCCGGACCTCTGTGGCCCGGCAGGCTAGCCGAGGTGGCGTAAAGCCGGTGTTAACCGGCGATGGAGCTTTTCCGCATGCTTCGCTTGAAAACGCGTTAGCCGAGCACGCGCAGCACCTCCGCAGCGGTCAGGAAATCGCGCTCCGCCGAGGCGCGGCGGCGCAGCGCCTCCTCGTCGCGCCCCCAGGTGTCGAAGTTCCAGTCCTCATCGACATTCGCCGCGGTCCACACCTGCGCGGCGTCGCGCACCCGGCGCATCAGCGCCAGCGCCAGCAGCGCCGATCCCGTAATCGTCGTGACAAGATGCAGGGCCGCGATGCGCCAGGGGTCGTCGGGCAGCGCGGCGCGCGCCGCCGCCAGCGCGGCATCCGGCTGGCGCACATGCATCACGCCTTCGGCCAGCATGAAATGCGCCCCCAGCGTATCGCGCGCCCAGTCCAGCACCGGATCCCAATGCTCGGCCTGCCGCGCCACCAACGATTCCGGATGGCTCGCCCGATAGAACAGCAGGTCGGAGCCAAAATATCCGGCGAGGTCGTCGGCCACCGCGGCGACACGATCGCTCACGCCATCCACCACGCTGTTGCCGAGCCGGGTCATCGGCATCGATAACGGGTCGAGCAGGTCGCCCTGCGCGTTCCACTCCGCCGCCATGATTTCCGCCAGCGCCCGCACCGGCGCGACGAGCGAGCGACGGCCGGGCGTCTTCACGGCGCGACCATCGAGCACGAGCGCGAACCCCTCCGCGCTCTCGGCGACATCCGCACTCTTGTAGAAGCGCTTGCGCTGCGGGCCACGGGTCGATTCCCGAACGGACGCGTCCGGATCGAGCGGCGACGGCTGAAATCCTTCCTCGAACAATTCACGCATGACTGTTTCCGATATCACAAGCGACGATGCGGCGGGGACCGCATCGCCCTACTGGTTGGCGCAGGCGCGCGAATAGGCCGCGCGCTCGGTCGGCCCCAGGCCGGCGGCGGCGGCATCGTCGAGGCAATCGATGATGCGCTTGCCGAAGTTATTACGCCCCGCAGGACGGACCTTCTGTGGTGGAGCATCCATTTTCGGCACCGGCGGCACCTCGATCTTCGGCGGCGGAGGTGGTGGCGGCGGCACCGGATTGATCAGCGGCCCGCTCGGCGGGGTGTAAATCTGCGCCTGCGCCGCGACCGGCGTCGCAATGGCGACCGTGAGCGCCGCGATGCGGAGTAAGGGCATGATGCTCATCGCCATCATGTCGCCATTGCCCGCCACCGCCGCAAGAGCCTTAAGCTTCCGGCGCCTGCTCGATCGGATCGTATCGATCGGTCTCGAAGCCAAGCAGGTTCCACGATTGCGCCATATGCGGCGGCAATGGCGCGGAGACATCGATGACGCCGCCGCGCGGATGCGGAATGACAATGCGGCGGGCAAGAAGATGCAGACGGTTCTGCAGCCCGCCCGGCAACTGCCAGTTCTCCTTGTTGAAATACTTCGGATCGCCGACGATCGGGTGTTCGATATGCGCCGTATGCGCGCGCAATTGATGCGTGCGCCCCGTCACCGGCTTGAGCGAAACCCAGGCGAGCTTCTGCGCCGCCGTCTCGACGACGGCGTAATAGGTGACGGCGTGGCTAGCCCCCTCATCGCCATGGGCGGCGACACGCATGATCGAATCTTCCTCGTTCTCTTCCTTGGCGAGATAGGTCGAGATGCGTCCCTGTTTCGGCTTCGGCACGCCCGCCACCAGCGCCCAGTAGATCTTGCGCGCCGAGCGATGGCGGAACGCGCCGGCCAGCGCGGAGGCAGCAAAGCGCGTTTTCGCCACCAGCAGACAGCCGCTGGTCTCCTTGTCGAGGCGATGCACCAGGCGCGGCCGCTGCCCCTTGGCGTCGCGCATCGTCTCCAGCATCTGGTCGAGGTGGCGCGTGGTGCCGGAACCGCCCTGCACGGCAAGGCCGGCTGGCTTGTTGAGCACCATGACGTCGGCGTCCTCGAACAGGATCATCGCGCGCAGCGCGTCATAGGTCTTCTGCTGCGCCTCGGAGAGTTCGGTCGCGGCTTTCGGGGCATCGAGCCGCAAAGGCGGGATACGCACATTGTTCCCCTCGGCCAGCCGATCCTTGCTGTCGGCGCGGCGGCCATCGACACGCAACTCGCCTTTTCTCACGATGCGCTGGATGTGGGAGAACGACAGGCCGGGAAAACGCGCCTCGAGAAAACGGTCGACGCGCATGCCGGCTTCGTCCGCCGTCACTGCGACGGTCTGCACCTTGGTCGGCAGCGCGGGGGCAACCTCCGGCGTCGGCACGGCCTCCTCGCGCGGCGGCTTCGGGGCTGCCGGCCGCTTCGGCTTCGCACCGAAGGCAGGCAGCGGCTTGCCCCCCGGCTTGCGCTGCTGACGCGTGGGCGGTGATTTGGCGCTGGATTTGGCAAGCGGCTTGCGGACGCGGCGGCTCATCGGACTTCTTCAGGTTTTTCGAATGTTCCGCTGGTTAGCGCATAAACGCGCCAGCGTCACGGTGAAAGCAGCGCCCTGCCCGGTTCGGGCACGAAAATGCCCGCGACCGTGGATCACCCACCGTCGCGGGCTGCGACAAACTCCCTCGACGCACCGCCCGTCGCGGCGCGCAAGCCTTGTCACGTGTTCCGCCACAGCACGCGCGGGGGCCTGCAATGGCGACGATGTCACTTTATCGCGCGCTCATTCTCAGCGCACGACTTCTCCCGGCGTCACCGACGGCGTCGCCGCTCGCCGGACAATCTCCGGCTCGGGGGCCGCGTCACGCCGCACCGTGTGCGGCAACTGCACGACGGTCGCCGTCTGTCCTTCGACCAGACGGGTCAACAGGATAATTTCGCCATTGGCGAATTCAAGCGCGTCGTGATGCGTCGCCGGCTTGTCGAGATCGACCTGCCGGAAACGGGCTACCCGCTCGCCGATGCGGCGCTTGGGAAGCAACGGGAAGTTCGGCTCGGCCTCGACCTCCCGGTCGAATGCCACTTCCGTGCCCGGAAGCAGGCAGACGGCTACGTTCGGCTCACCAACGCCGGTGAAGCCTCGCGTCATCGATGTGGGAAATCGGGTCGATACCAGTCTCTCGCCGGCTTGTGCCGGACGGGACGCCACATGCTGCAGGCTGTAGTCGCACATCAGAAGCCTCCATTGCTGAGCCAGCCCCGATCTGCAGTCCTCAACCACCACATCAAACAACTATGGCGGCGTTAAGTTTCCGCAATGGCGATTTCTTCTGGGTGGTGCGTTTTATTTGCGCCGCGCTGCCGCATATTTGTGCGCCGGCGAGCACCGTTCACGCGCCGCCGCGCCCGCGCCGGAGCTTCGCCCAGTATTCGAGCCGCTTGCGGATCTCACGCTCGAACCCGCGGTCGGGCGGATCGTAAAAGGCCGTCCGCCCCATCGCTTCCGGGAAATAGTCCTGCCCCGAAAAGCCTTCCGGCGTATCGTGGTCGTATTCGTAGCCCGCGCCGTAACCTTCCGACTGCATCAGTCTGGTCGGCGCATTGAGAATATGTCGCGGCGGCAGCAGCGAGCCGTTGTCCTTCGCCGCGCGCATCGCAGCGCCGAACGCCTTATAGGCTGCGTTCGATTTGGGAGCGGTGGCAATGTAGATCACCGCCTGCGCGATCGCCAGCTCGCCTTCCGGCGAGCCGAGGAAATCATAGGCGTCCTTGGCGGCGGTGGCGACCGTCAGCGCCTGCGGATCGGCGAGCCCGACATCCTCAACCGCCATGCGCACCACGCGGCGCGCGATGAACAGCGGATCCTCGCCGGCATCGAGCATGCGGGCGAGATAGTACAGCGCCGCATCGGGATCGGAGCCGCGCACCGACTTGTGCAGCGCGGAGATCAGATTGTAGTGGCCGTCGGCCGATTTGTCGTAGATCGGGGCGCGGCGCTGCAGAATCTCCTGAAGCGCATCGGCGCCGAATATCTCGTCGGGCCGGGCCGCGCGCCACACCTCCTCGGCAAGCGTCAGCGCGGCGCGGCCGTCGCCATCCGCCATCCGCACCAGCACCGCGCGCGCCTCCGCATCGAGCGGAAGTTTACGGCCCTCGATCGCCTCCGCCCGCGCGAACAGCTTTTCGATCGCCTCCGCATCGAGCGAGCGAAATACCAGCACGCGGGCGCGCGACAGCAAAGCCGCATTGAGTTCGAAGGACGGATTCTCGGTCGTCGCGCCAACCAGAACCACGGTGCCGTCTTCCATGACAGGAAGGAACGAGTCCTGCTGCGCGCGATTGAAGCGATGCACCTCGTCGACAAACAAAAGCGTGCCGACGCCCGTTTCGCGCCGGGCGCGGGCGGCGTCGAACGCCTTTTTGAGATCGGCGACGCCGGAAAACACCGCCGAGATTTGTTCGAAATGCAGCTCGGTGGCGTCGGCCAACAGCCGCGCCACGGTGGTCTTGCCGGTGCCGGGCGGTCCCCAGAAGATCAGCGAGCCGAGCGTGCGCGTCTCCAGCATGCGGGTGAGCGCGCCGTCCGAACCAAGAATATGGTCCTGACCGACGACATCGGTGAGCATGCGCGGCCGCAATTTCTCCGCGAGCGGACGCGGCGCATCCTGCTCAAGCCCGGCCGCCGCGAACAGCGACGGCGCCGCACTCCCCGATGAGCCCGATCGCTTGGCACTCATATCGACGCGACATCCTTGTTGCAGACGTAGCCGATCAATCCGTCATCCGCCGAGCACGACGGAAATCTGCTGACCGTTGCGCACCACGGTGATGCGCCACAACCGGCTCGGCTCGCGGGTCGCACCGGCAAGATCGCTGGTGCGCTTGATCGCCTGGCCGTTGACGGCGACGATGATATCGCCCTTCTGGAACCCGACGCTGGCCGCGGTGGAGTCATCGCCCAGATCGACCAGAATGACGCCTTCGGCATTGCCGTCGAGCCGCATCTCGTCGGCGAGCGCCGGCGAGATATTGGCGAACTTCGCCCCCTGGAACGGCGAGCGCGAGGTGACGGTGATCTCGTCGCGTCCGGTATCGGGCGCCGTCTCCAGCGGGATCGACAGCTTGACCGGACGGCCGTTGCGCTGCACCTCCACGGTCACCGATCCGCCGATGGGACGGGTCGCGAAGCGATAGCCGAACGCATTGGGATCGTCGACGGTCTGGCCGTCGACCGCAACGATCAAATCGGAGAGCTTGAGGCCGCCGCGCGCCGCCGGACTGCCGGGCACGACATTGGCGACCAGCGCACCGGTCGGACGCGCGAGCCCCAATGTCTCGGCGATATCCGGCGTCACCGCCTGAAGCCGCGCGCCGAGCCATGGCCGCGCCACGGCCTTGCCGCCCCGCTCGGCGGAGGCCACCACCACGCGCACCATATTGGCGGGGATCGCGAAGCCGATGCCTTGCGAGCCGCCCGAGCGCGAGAAGATCGCGGTGTTGATGCCGACCAGCTTGCCGTTCATATCGACCAGCGCGCCGCCGGAATTGCCGGGATTGATCGGCGCATCGGTCTGGATGAAGAATTGATAATCGGAGATGCCGACCTGCGTGCGCGCCAAGGCCGACACGATGCCGTGCGTCACGGTCTGCCCCACGCCGAACGGGTTGCCGACGGCGAGCACGACATCGCCCACCAGCAGATCATCGGAGTTGGCGAAATCGAGCGTCGGGAATTTTTCCTTTGCCTTGATGCGCAGCACCGCGAGATCGGTGCGGGTATCCTTCAGCACGATGTCGGCTTCGAACTCGCGCTTGTCGGCCAACGACACTTTGATCTGGTCGGCGCCCTCGATGACGTGATTGTTGGTGACGACGAAACCGCCGGCGTCAACGATCACGCCGGAGCCGAGCGAGCGCTGCACCTGCTCCGGGGACTGGCCGGGCGCGCCGAAGAAGCGGCGAAAGATCGGGTCGTCCAGCAGCGGATTGCGCGGCATCACCTTCGCCGCATAGACGTTGACCACGGCGGGCGTCACCCGCTGCACGATCGGCGCATAGGACAGTTTGACATCGAGCGGCGAGCCCGGCACGCGGCGATCCTGCGCAACGGCGGGATACACAACGGCGGCAAGGGCAAGAACAGCAGCGGCAACGGTGCGAACAAACATCATGCAATGATTCCGGCTCAGGACGGCGGATATTAGTCCGCCCGCTTCACAAAGAGAAGCAACCGCCACCCCGGTTCCGGCCGCACCCGGCGACGCATCGGCACCTTGCCAAACGGCGGCGTTGGCGCAATGACGAAGCAGCGTCACGCCCGCGGAGAGAAACCACCCCATGAAAGCTGTCGGATATCATAAATCGCTGCCGATCGACGCGCCCGATGCGCTGATCGATGTCGAAACCGCCGTTCCGGCGCCGACCGGGCGCGATCTCCGCGTCGCGGTCAAAGCCGTCTCGGTGAATCCGATCGACACCAAGGTGCGCAAGCGCGCCGCGCCGCCGGAAGGCGAGGTCAAGATCCTGGGCTTCGATGCCGCAGGCGTCGTCGAATCGGTCGGCCCCGATGCGACGCTGTTCAGACCCGGCGACGAAGTTTTCTATGCGGGGTCCATCCTGCGGCAGGGCTCCAACGCCGAACTGCAGCTTGTCGACGAGCGGATCGTCGGCCACAAGCCGAAATCACTGTCGTTCGCTCAGGCCGCCGCCCTGCCCCTCACATCCATCACCGCATGGGAGCTGCTGTTCGACCGGCTCGGCGCCCTGCCGGGACGCAGCGTCGATCCGCGCACGCTATTGATCGTCGGCGGCGCCGGCGGCGTCGGTTCGATGGCCATCCAGCTCGCCCGGCGGCTGACCGGCCTCACCGTGGTCGCGACCGCATCGCGCGCCCAGTCGCAGGCATGGTGCCGCGATCTCGGCGCGCATGCGGTGATCGATCACAGCCAGCCGTTGAAGCCGCAGATCGACGCATTGAAAGGCCCGCCGGTCGGATTGATCGCAAGCCTGACCGCGACCGACCAGCACTATCCGGCGCTTGCGAGCATCATCGCGCCGCAAGGCAGGTTCGGGCTGATCGACGATCCCGCCAAGCTTGACATCGCGCTGTTGAAGGGCAAGGCGGCATCGCTGCACTGGGAATCGATGTTCACACGCTCATCGTTCCAGACCGACGACATGATCGCCCAGCATCGCCTGCTCGACGACGTCGCCGACATGATCGACAAAGGCGTGCTGCGCACGACGCTGGAGCAGACTTTCGGCACCATCAACGCCACGAATCTTAAGCGCGCCCATGCGCAGATCGAATCGGGGCGCACCACTGGCAAGATCGTGCTCGAAGGCTGGTAAGCACGCCCTTCCCGCACACAACGGATCGCGCCGTCAACCGATCCATGCGTCGCTACCAAAGCTGCGTGCATGAATATTGCACGCGGCTTCTTGATTCCGGAATAAAGCCGGCCTCTGGCGTTGCAATCACGCCACACCGCCTAGCCGAGGTCGATCCAACACAAAACTGTCGCGCGACTGTCACGCAAGATTTCTAGCTTCCGCCACGAGCTTGAAGGCTCTCGGGGGCGGCTACTCGTTCTGCATCACTGCGAACGCAACGAACACCACCCGCTCAACACCAACCATGCCGAACTCGCGACAGCCCTGTCGCGAGAACGGATAGTTTTTGCTTCGACGCAACAGGGGAATTTGATGTCGATCAGAACGAAAACCATCTGGACCGCCATCGGTCTTGCCGGTGCGCTCGGCGCAACGCAGGCGCACGCGCAATCGGCGTCGGCCGCGCAGGTGGAAAACCTGCAGCAGCAGATCCGCGCGCTCGAGAAGAAACTCGAAAAGGTCCAGCAGAAGACGTTCCTCAACGCCAGCGCCGCCTATATGCCGACCAAGGCCGCCAAGTTCGCGCCGCCGGATGTGCTCGTCACGATGAAGGGCAACCGCCCGACCATCTGCACGGCCGACGGCTTCAACTGCGTCGGCATCACCGGCCGTCTGCATCTCGATGTCGGCGGCTACTCCTATTCGCCGAATTCGGCCGCGACCGCGCCGCAGAATCTGCAAGGCGGCGTCAATGCGCGGCGCGCCCGCATCGGCCTTGTCGGCACCTTCGCCCGCGACTGGGATTTTGCGCTGGTGGTTGACGGCGGCGGCTCGCAGGACGGTCCGGTGCTGCTCAACAATGCCTACCTGTCCTACAAGGGCATCAAGGGCCTGCGCATCGAAGGCGGCTATATGGACGTGCCGTATACGCTCGACGAAGCAGTCGGCTCCAACAACAGCACCTTCATCGAGCGCGCCTCCGCGCAGGTCGTCGCGGTCGATATCGCCGCCGGCGATTTCCGCTCGGCGTTCGGCGCGCGCGCCAACGACAAGAACTGGTGGGCCGGCGCCTACGTGACCGGTCCGAAGGCCGGCGACGATCACACCAGCCGCATTCCGTGGGGCGTCACCGGTCGCTTCGTGTTCGCGCCGATCAACACCGACGCCGGCGCGCTGCTGCTCGGCGCCGATGTCCAGTATCTCGGCGACACCGGCGGGCCGGTCGGCGTCAACCAGCTCCGGATGCGCGACCGGATCGAGATCCGCATCGACCCGACCCGCGTGATCGACACCGGCAACATGAACGACGTGCGCAACGCACTGGTGCTCAGCGGTGAAGCCGCCGCGACCATCGGCAGCTTCCATGCGCAGGGCGAATATTTCGACTACTCCATCTCGCGCTTCTTCGGCCCCGACCAGCACTTCAAGGGCGGCTACGTTCAGGCCGGCTACATCCTCACCGGCGAACAGCGCAAATACAGCGCCTCGTCCGGCGCGCTGGGTGGCGTCAAGCCGAAGAACCCGTTCTTCTGGGACATGGCCGGCGGCACCGGCGCCTGGGAAATCGCTGCCCGCTACAGCTATCTCGATCTGAACGATGGCCTCGTGTTCGGCGGCACCCAGAAAAACATCACCGTTGGTCTCAACTGGTATCTCAACGACAACATGCGGGTGATGCTCAACTGGATCCACGGCCAGGTCGACAAGACCAACGTCGCGGGCGCGGATCGCGGCGCGAAGTACGACGCCTTCGCGATGCGGACGCAGTTCGCGTTCTGACGGACGTGCGGGCGGCCCCGCGCCGCCCGCTCCTCCGGTTGCCTGCAGCGCGCCCTGCCCGATGCCCCGGTCAGGACGATCGCATCGAAGCCCGGTCCCGCATGTCGGTGCCGGGCTTTTTTTATCGGCCGCCGGCGCGTGTGAGGATACCGGCCATCGCGGTGAAGCCGCGGCTGCGGGCATGAGCCAGCGCCGTCACGCCATTGCGGTCGGCGATGTTGACGTCCGCGCCGGCCTCCACCAGCAGGCGCAGTATCTCCGTGTGCACCGCGCCGCCATCGCCGAGAATCACCGTCTCCAGCAGCGCGGTCCAGCCGAGCCGGTTGACGTGGTCGATGCTGATGGCGGTGCCGAGCAGAATGCGCACGGTTTCGACGTGGCCGTGATGCGCGGCCGGAATCAGCGCCGTGCCGCCATAGCGGTTGGTGCTCGCAAGATCGGCGCCGGCGGCAAGCAGCAGCTTCAGGATTGCGTTGCGACCCTCCGCCCCGGCGTAAAGGAACGGACTGTCGCCGATCTGATCCCTGGCGTTCACATCGGCGCCGGCGGCAATCAGCAGCCGCGCCACCTCGACATGATCGGCCTGCGTCGCGGCCAGAAGCGCGGTGCGGCCGCGGACGTCGCGGGCGTCGACGGC
>JBEBWH010000049.1:0-13866 GCA_040392305.1 Bradyrhizobium sp.
CAGCGCGGCCATCGGCACGCCCCGCCCGCCCCCCGACCGTTGGAACCGAGAAACAACTCCCGCCGACACAGAACATTTTCCCCCGGCAAGCGCGCGGCAACCTTGATGCCATCGGCCGTCGGCATCACAGCACGACCTTGCGCCAGCGGATGCGCCCACGCAGGCTTCGGATCACACGAGGCCACCATCACGCCTCGATGTGGGATAGCGGACACTTCCCCGATTTTTGCCACGCCAAGTGCAATAGATCTTCCCGCAGGCACTGCCCGAGGCCCCTTGGTCAAACCATCGCGCTCGTCCCGATCCATCAGACCCGATTGCGAATGGCGCATATTAATCGTCGATTTCCGGCACACCCGTTGGCGACGATCTTCGCGAGGACGCGCGGCTCGTCACGATATTTGGTTCGATACGGCTGCGCCGCCGCCAGCCGCCGCCGTGACCCACAGGCTTCTGTCGGCCCCGCGCCCCGGTCGATTACCCCGAATTGCAGCGGTCAGTTTAATCCAAGATTAAATCGTTATTATAATGCTGCAACCATGAGAGTTATCCTGGCGGTGACAGTTGCTCTCCTCGCGCTCAACTTCGTGGATGAGCAATTCAACGACGGACGCTATTCGGGCGCCGTCGCAAGCATGTTCCTCAGCATCAGGCAGTCGTTCGGCGTCTAGGAGGGCAAGTAGCGCGCTCGTCACACGGCGACGAGGCGGTGGCGCACGGGCGCTCCCGCGGTCAGCCGTTCGGCGGCCTCGATGATGGAGTTGGTATCGAGGCCATAGCGGCGATACAGATCGTCGAGCGTGCCCGTCTGCCCGAACCGGTCGACGCCCAGTGCCTCGACACGATGGCCGTGGACGCCTCCCAGCCATGCCAGCGTCGCGGGGTGGCCATCGATCACGGTCACGAGGCCGCAGTCGCGCGGCAGCGGAGCAAGCAACTGCTCGATATGGCTTTGGCCGTATCCGCCTTCACGCCGGGCGCGCCGGGCCGACGTCCAGTCGCGATAGAGACGGTCGGCCGACGTCACGGCGAGCAAGCCGATGTCGCGACGGCTCTCGCCCAGCAGACCCACCGCCTCGATCGCCTCCGGAGCGACCGTCCCGGTATAGGCAACCACCGCTTCCGCATTCGGACCCGGCCGTCGCAGCCAATAGGCGCCTGCCGCAATATCCGCTTCGCGCCCGGCATCAAGCTGACGCTGCGGCTGTTCGATGGGCCGCGTCGATAGTCGCAGATAGACCGAGCCGCCATCATCCTCGTGCTGCATATGCGCCAGCCCCCAGCGCATGATGACTTCGAGCTCATCGACAAAGGCAGGCTCGAACGATGTCAGCCCGTCCTGCGACAACCCGATCAGCGGCGTTGCGATCGACTGATGCGCCCCGCCCTCCGGCGCCAGCGAAAGCCCCGATGGCGTCGCCACGACCATGAAGCGCGCGCCCTGATAGCAGGCGTAATTGAGCGCATCGAGGCCGCGCTCGATGAACGGATCGTACAGCGTTCCGATCGGCAGCAGCCGCGCGCCGTTGATGGAATGCGACAGGCCGAGCGCCGAGAGCAGGATGAACAGGTTCATCTCGGCGATGCCCAGTTCGATATGCTGCCCTTTCGGCGAGTAGTCCCATGCAAAGGTCGACGGGATCTTTTCCTTGCGGAAGAAGTCGGCCGCCTCGCCGCGCGCGAACAGACCGCGCCGGTTGACGAAACCGCCGAGATTGGTGGAGACGGTGACGTCGGGCGACGTCGTCACAATGCGCGAGGCCAGCGCCGTGTCGCCGCGCGCCAGTTCGTTCAAAATCAGACCAAACCCCTGCTGCGTCGACATCTGCGGCGCGGCGCCATAATCGAGCCGGGACGGCACGGGAATTTGCGGCGCATTCAGCCGGCGCGGGCCGTCGCGGTTGAACGGCACCTCGGCGAGGAAAGAGGTCAGCGCCTCATGAGGCAGCGTCACGCCCTCGAACCTGTCCCACTCATGACCGGGGCGGATATTCTGCGTCGCGCGCCAGGTCTCCATCTGCGCCACCGTCATCAGGCCGGCGTGATTGTCCTTATGCCCCTGAAACGGCAGTCCGACGCCCTTGATCGTGTAGGCGATGAAGCAGACCGGCCGATCGTGATCGATCGCCTCGAACGCCTCCAGCACGCTCGCCATGTCGTGACCGCCAAGGTTCGACATCAGCGCCAGCAGTTCCTCATCGCTGCGCCGCTCGATCAGCCGCGAGACCTCGCCCTGATCGCCAATCTCATCGAGCAGGCGCTTGCGGAACGCCGCCCCGCCCTGAAAGCACAGCGCCGCATACATCTGATTGGGGCAGGAATCGATCCAGCGCCTGAGCGCCTCTCCGCCGGGCTCGGCGAACGCCGCCTGCATCAGCTTGCCGTATTTGACGATGACCACATCCCAACCGAAATTGCGGAACATGGTCTCGAACTTCTCCCACAACCCCTCGCGCACCACCGCGTCGAGACTTTGCCGGTTGTAGTCGACGATCCACCAGGTGTTGCGCAGCCCCTGCTTCCAGCCCTCCAGCAGGGCCTCGAAGATGTTGCCCTCGTCCATCTCCGCATCGCCGACGAGCGCGACCATGCGCCCTTCGCGGCGATCCTTCATGAAGCCATGGGTGACGACGTAGTCCTGCACGAGCGACGAGAACAGCGTCTGGGCGACGCCGAGACCGACCGAACCGGTCGAGAAGTCGACGTCGTCGACATCCTTGGTGCGCGACGGATAGGACTGCGCTCCGTCGAGCCCGCGAAACTTCTCGAGCTTCTCCTGCGTCTGATTGCCGAGCAAATACTGGATGGCGTGAAACACCGGGCTCGCATGCGGCTTCACCGCAACGCGATCCTCGGGCTTGAGCACGGAAAAATACAGCGCCGACATGATCGTGGCGAGCGAAGCCGAAGAGGCCTGGTGGCCGCCGACCTTCAGGCCGTCAACATTGGGGCGCAGATGGTTGGCGTTGTGGATCGTCCAGGACGACAGCCACAACGCCTTGCGTGCGAGCGCGGTGAGAATTTCGAGACGGGACGGCACGGGCGACATATCTGACCTGCAGGCTGAGAAGCATTTCCGCCAAGAAGGCTAGCAACAAACCGATCGCGAGTTCTCCCAAACCATGCCTTGAGACAACGCTGGAACGATATGATATTCTAAAAAACATAGACACTACATCGTTTCATCCCAATTTCCGATCATCCCCCTCAATCGCAATCTCGCTTCGGAGCCCCCGCTCCGGCGCCCGACACGACAATTCGCATCAAATTTCCGCCTCCCCGCCCGGCGCCTGCCATCGCATCCGCGGGTCCTGCCCTTGCGAAGACCGGCTTCAACCAATAGGAGCAGCCTTCCACCAGAATTGGATCGGTCATGACATCGCCCCGGAGTCATCAAAGCGGTCATCACGGTCCGGCGCCCTCATCCCATCGCCCGATGGGGTTTGCCGAGTTCGTTGCGCTTGTCGCCTCTCTGATGGCGCTGACCGCGCTCGCCACCGACATGATGATGCCGGCCCTTCCGGACATCGGAGCCGCGCTGGGAGTGGCGCGCACCAACGACCGTCAGGCGGTCCTCACCTTCTTCATCGTCGGCTTCGGGGTGGGACAGCTATTTGTCGGACCGCTGTCGGACCGCTTCGGCCGCAAGCCGGTGCTGATCGGCGGGCTGATCGTTTATGCCTGCGCCTCGGTCCTGTGCATTTTCGCTCACAGTTTCGAGGCCCTGCTCGCGGCGCGCGCCGTCAGCGGCCTGGGCGCGGCCTCGGCGCGCGTCGTCATCGTCGCCGCCGTCCGCGACTGCTATGCGGGGCGGCGCATGGCGAGCGTGATGTCGTTCGCGATGATGGTGTTCATCGCCGTGCCCGTGCTCGCACCCACGATCGGCCAGATCGTCATTCTGTTCTGGCCCTGGCAAACGATCTTCGCACTGCTGGCGGCGGCCGGGCTCGGCACGCTCATCTGGGGCGGCCTCCGCCTGCCGGAGACATTGCGCCCGGCGCAGCGGCGCTCCATCCGTCCGCGCCATCTGGCGCAGGCCTTCGCCGGCCTCGTGACCAATCGCCAGACGCTCGGCTATACGCTGGCGGGCGGCATCATGCAGGGCGGCATGTATGCGTTTCTCTTTTCCGCCCAGCAGGTGCTCGGAGAGTATTACCGTCTCGGAACCTACTTCCCCCTGGCATTTGCAGCCGCAGCGCTGACGATCTCGCTGTCGTCCTTCATCAACGCGCACCTTGTCGGGCGGCTCGGCATGCGCATCATCTCCCATGGCGCAACAGCCACGTTCCTCGGCCTCGCCGTCTCCATGGCAGCGCTGGTGTGGTTCGATACCCTGAGTTTCGTCCCGTTCATGATCCTGCTCGCCGCCATCACATTTCTGATCGGGCTGACCTTTGCCAATTTCAATGCGCTGGCGATGGAGCCGCAAGGCAGCATCGCGGGAACGGCGTCGTCGTTTCTGGGTTCGATGACGACCTTCCTTGCGGTCGCGATCGGAGGCTCGGTCGCCTATGCCTATAACGACACCCTCGTTCCGCTGGCGATCGGCTACCTCGCCGTCGGCGCGATCGCGCTGCTGGTGCTTGCTGTCACTGAAAGAGGCCACCTGTTCGGCCACCATCGGCCGCCGCCCAGCCCGCCCGTCGCCGACTAGCGGGATGATCCTTCACTTCGGCGCGACGAATCTGCTATTCTATCCTAATATCAATCTACCATCCGAGGTATTATTCCAATGCTGGCGTTGGACGCCATCGACCGCAAAATCGTCGCCATCCTCCAGGCTGACAGCCGCATCACGATGCAGGACCTCGCCGACCGTGTCGGCCTCTCGGTGTCGCCGTGCCATCGTCGGGTGAAGCTTCTGGAACGCCATGGCGTCATCACGCGCTACATCGCCATGGTCGATCAGAAATCGCTCGGCCTTCACGTCAGCGTCTTCATCTCGATCAAGCTCGCGCGCCAGAAGGAGGAGGATCTCGACCGTTTCGCACGCGCCATCTCGGGTTGGCCCGAGGTGCTCGAATGCTATCTGATGACCGGCAACCGCGACTATCTCTTGCGCGTCGTCGCCGCCGACCTCGCTTCCTATGAGACCTTCCTCAAGACGAAACTGACACGCCTGGACGGCATCGCCTCGATCGAATCGAGCTTCGCGCTCAGTCAGGTCAAATACGCCATCGCACTCCCGGTCTGAAATATCGGCATGGCTGACGCTGCGCCATTCCATGTTATGCAGCCCTGTCTGCTTCGGAAACCTGCGTGACAATGGCACCTTCTCTCACCCGACAGCCCTCCAACCTCAAAGCTGCATTGTGGATGGCGGGCTGGCTCGCGCTGATGCTGGCGATGATGGTCGCGGCGCGGGAAAGCGCGCGCGAGATCAACACCTTTCAGTTGATGGAAATCCGGTCGCTGATGGGTATCGTCATGCTGTGGCCGCTGGTGCATTTCGCCGGCGGATTACGGGCCATGCGCACCTCGCGCCTGCGGCTTCACATCGCACGCAACACCATCCACTACGCCGGCCAGTTCTGCTGGTTTCTGGCCCTGACGATGATCCCGCTGTCGCAACTCGTGGCGATCGAGTTCACGTTGCCGATCTGGACCGCGATCCTCGCCGTCTACTGGCTCGGCGAGGATATGAACAAATGGAAGATACTGGCGATCATCCTCGGTCTCGCCGGCGTCATGATCATCGTTCGGCCATCGGGATCAGATATCAATATCGGCCACTTCATCATCCTCGCCGGGGCCATCGGCTTCGGAATATCGATCGTCGCCGTCAAATCACTCACAAGCACCGACAGCACCGTGAAGATCATCTTCTGGATGCTGGCCATTCAATCGGCGCTCGGCATCGTTCCCTCGCTCCTCGATTGGGTCTGGCCGTCCGCCGCGGTCTGGGGCTGGATGGTGATCGTCGCTTTCTGCGGCACCTTTTCGCATTTCTGCATGACGCGAGCGATGCTCTATGCCGACGCGACGATCGTCGTGCCGCTCGACTTTCTGCGTCTGCCATTCAGCGCCCTGGTCGGGTGGCTGATCTATTCCGAGGGGCTCGACGTTTATACCGCGGCGGGCGCTGCGCTCATTCTCCTCGGCAATCTGTTCAATCTCAAAAGATCGCCACGCAGGCTCGCGACAACCTGACAGCCTCGGAATTGCCGCCGGCGCGCAGAGCCTATTCGGAGCGGCTTGTTTCCATATCCAGCGCCTTTGCGATGTCGTCGAGCAGTTCCTTCTCGCCGGCGCGGGCGCCGACATGAGGGGCTGTAAGGGCTGGCTTCCAGGAAGCGCCGTCGCGCGCGCGCAAGCGCTGACTGCCGATATCCGGATCGGAAAAACGGCTCGCAAGTTCGACCCGGCGCGCTTCCACATCACGTAGTGTCGAAGCGATATGCTCGATCCGCTGCAAGGCCGAACCGTGACCGTCCGCCGTGACGGGCTGCGGCGCGGATGGGCCTGGCTCGATGCCGGACATCCGGCTCTCGAATTCCGCCAGCCGCACCGCCTGTTCGCCGCACCAGCGTTCGAGCTTCTCGATCACGGCCAGCAGCGTGATCGTGTCCGACTGGCGTATCCGGCGTGCATATTCGGAAAGAAAGGCTCTACCGCGAGCCGTCTCCTTCACCGCAGCCTCGATGGCGCCGTAGCTCTGATCGTCTCCAAAGGAGGCATCAAACATCGTTCACCAGATTTCGTCCGCCCCGGACGCCCCAAAACTCGGCGTTCTGCACTCACCACCCGAAACACGGCGCGGCCAACTCATGCCCCGCCCGATCGAGCGATTGAATATTCCCTTATCCCGTCGGTTAAATTAACTATGACGGATAATGTTTAATCGACATCTAACGGACGCTCCCGATCAGCGCTATTGAACTCCGGAGCGGCCGCGTCATCATCACATTGCAATCATAGAGGATGAAGGAAAGGCTCGTGCGGCTTCCGCGTTTCACCCAGAGCAGCCGGAACCTGCCTCGGCTTCCCGACCACCTGCGGATTTATGCGATCGGGGACATTCACGGCCGCGCCGATCTGCTGGAACCGCTGCTGGATCAGATCGAGACAGACCTCGAACTCTACCCCTGCGCGAAAGCGACGCTTGTATTCCTTGGCGACTATATCGACAGGGGACCACGCTCGCGTGAGGTGATCGATATCCTGCTGGATTGCGCGCGCATCCACGAAACCGTTTTCCTCAAGGGGAATCACGAAGCATTCGTGCAGGGTTTTCTGGCCGACCCGACATTGCTTTACGAATGGCGCCAGTGCGGCGGCTTTGAAACGCTGATGTCATACGGCCTGAAGCCATCGCTCAATCCGGATCGCGACGAACAGATCGCGCTGGCTGAAGCGTTCCGGCAAGCGCTGCCTCCACAGCATCTGGAATTCCTCGACAGCCTGGAGCCGTCATTTTCTCATCGTGACTTCTTGTTCGTCCATGCCGGCATCCGACCGGGCATCCCGCTTAGAAGGCAGAAGGAGACCGACCTGCTCTGGATCCGCGACGAGTTTCTGTCCTGTCCTGATCGGTTCGAAAAATTCGTCGTTCACGGACATACGCCGGTCTATGCGCCTGACATCCGATCGAACCGCATCAATATCGACACCGGCGCGTTTGCCACCGGTCGGCTGACTGCGATCGCCATCGAAGGACGCATGATCGTGCCTCTCACGGACAACCGCGACTGGATCAGCCACCTGTCAAGGACAGGCGCGACGCGCGCCGACGAACTGGCTTTCAGCATCTAAACTGCTTCATCGCGTCCTTACGCGAACGTTTCACTCTCGGGTCAAGCCTCAGGGATATGCTCCGGGGCGTACTTCGCTCGACGCACTACCCCAATGCAAACTGTCCCTCGCGCCTGGGATGGGCATGACGATGCCAGTTCCACGCCGTTCGCACGATGCCAGCCAGATCCGAATGGATCGGACGAAATCCGAATGCGTCGCGGGCGGCGGAAGGATCCGCGACCAGCACAGCCGGGTCGCCCTGCCGTCGCGGGTGGAGGGTATGCGGCACCGCGAAGCCGGTCTCCGCGGCAATCGCATCGAGAATCTGCCGAACCGAATAGCCGGTGCCGGTTCCCAGATTGAAGCTTCCGCCCTCCGCGCCGCCGAGCAATCGCCCAAGCGCCAGAACATGCGCGGCGGCCAAATCCGTCACATGGATATAGTCGCGTATCGCGGTCCCGTCCGGTGTCGGATAATCCGTGCCGAACACCGCGAAATCGGCGATGTGGCCCTGGATGGCCATCATCGCCCGCGGAATGAGGTGGGTTTCCACATCCCGCAACTCTCCGATCTGTCCCGAAGGATCGGCCCCACTGGCGTTGAAGTAGCGCAGCCGGAACGAACGGAAGTCGTAGGCGCGGCGATAGTCGGTCAATATATGCTCGATCGTCAGCTTGGATCGGCCATAAGGATTGATCGGTTCGCAGCGGTCCGTCTCAACGATAGGCCCTCCGTGATCGTTGCCGTAAACCGCGCCCGTGCTGGAGAAAACCAGTCTGTCGCAACCGCTCTCGCGCATCGCCTGCAATAGCGAAAGCGTACCGGCGAGATTGTTCAGATAGTATTTCTCCGGGTCGGACACCGACTCGCCGACAAGACTGAAGGCGGCGAAATGCATCACCGCAACGGCGTCATGGGTCTTCAGCGCCTGCCGCACATGCGCGGTATCGCGGATGTCACCCCGAACGAGCGGTCCCCACCGGACAAAATTTTCGTGTCCGGTGGAGAGATCATCGTAGACGACAGGCATGAACCCGGCTTCGGAGAGAGCCTTGGCGCAATGGGCGCCGATATAGCCGGCCCCGCCGGTCACCAGAACCGCCGGTCTCTGATCGCTGCGCATTCGGTTCTTCCGTATGACCCGCAATAGGCGGATCATACAGAAGCCGAGAGGCTCGGGAAACCGGCTTGCTGTCGGCCTAACGCTCCCGGAAAGCGCGTTGGGCCTGATCACGCAGCGGCTTGACCAGATATGACAACGCGGTGCGGCCACCGGTCTGGATGAAGACATCGACCGGCATGCCCGGCACGATCTTGGCGTTGCCCAGCTTCTCCACCGCATCCGGTTTCAGCATCACACGGGCCGTATAATAGCCGGCGCCGGTGCGCTGATCCTGTGTCAGGTCGGCCGAAACAAGGCTGACCTCGCCTTCGATCTCCGGTGTCGTCTGCTGGTTGAACGCTGCGAAACGCATGAAGGCGGGCTGCCCCATATAGACCTGATCGATATCGCGCGGAGAAATGCGAACCTCCACGGCCAAGGCGTCCGCATCCGGCACGATCAGCATGATCTGCTCGCCCGGCGCGATCACGCCGCCCACCGTATGCACGGAAAGCTGATGCACGCGCCCGCTTTGCGGCGCGCGGATGTCGACGCGGTTGAGCTGATCCACCGCCGCCGTCCGGCGCTCCGCCAGCTCCGACAGCTTGGAGCGCGTCTCGATCAAATCCTTGCCGACCTCGGTGCGGAGATCCTGATCGATCTGGATGATCTGGAGTTCGATCTCCGCGATCTTGCCCTTGGCCTGCGCGATCATTCCCGCGAGCTGGCTGCGCTCGCCTTCGAGCCGCGCCGTGTCCCGCTCCAGCGCCGTCAGGCGCGTCACCGGGACCAGCTTCTTTTCCCAAAGCGACTTGACGCCTTCCAGTTCACGATGAACGAACTCGACCTCGCGCTGCTTGGCGTCTGCCTGGCCAGTATAGCCCTTGATTTCGTCCTGCAGCTGGGAGCTGCGCTCCTTGAGCTGCGCCTTCTGACCGTTGCGCGCCTGCCGGCGCAGATCAAACAGCATGCGCTCGGCGGTGGTCGAACGCAGCGCCTCGGAGTTTGCCTCGCGCGCGCGCTCCAGCAGCGTATCGGGATACACCACCGCGTCGAGATTATCGCGCTCCGCCTCGAGGCGCGCCTGCCGCGCCATCAGCTCATCGAAACTCTTGGTGATGATCGTGGCATTGGCCCGCGTCTGGGTTTCGTCGAGCCGCACGACGATGTCGCCGGCCTTGACCCGGTCGCCGTCGCGCACGCGCAGCTCGCCGACGATGCCGCCGCTGGGGTGCTGCACTTTCTTGACGCTGGAATCGACGACGACGACCCCCTGGCCGACAACCGCGCCGGACAGCTCCATGGTCGCCGCCCAACCGCCGATGCCGAACGTCACCAGCCCCACGATCGCGATTCCGGCGATCATGTAGCGCTGGATGGAATGCAGTGCCGAACCGGTATCCGTGGTCATCGCATGCCTCCGCTCATTCGCTCGCCGACGACCTTCAGCGGCGTCGGCGTGCGCAGCACCTTCCGCAGCACATCGTCCTTCGGACCGAACGACTGGGCCTTGCCGTCCGCGATCACCAGCACATGATCGACACCGTCGAGCGCCTTGGGGCGATGGGCGATGATCACGACGATGCCGCCGCGACGCCGAACGCCAAGGATCGCCTCGGTCAGCGCCTCTTCGCCATCCGCGTCGAGATTGGATGTCGGCTCGTCAAGCACCACCAGGAACGGCTCGCCGTAAAAGGCCCTGGCCAGCCCGATACGCTGACGCTGCCCCGCCGAAAGCGCCATGCCCCCCTCGCCGATGCGGGTGCCATAGCCCTCGGGGAACGACAGGATGAGATCGTGAACGCCCGCGGCCCGCGCCGCAGCGAGCACCGCAGCCGGCGTCGCATGAGGATCGAAGCGCGCGATATTGACCGCGATGCTGCCGTCGAACAGTTCAACGTTCTGCGGCAGGTAGCCGATATGGCGACCCAGCGCCTCCGACGACCATTGCCCGAGCGCGGCGTTGTCCAGACTGATCTTGCCGTGGAGCTGCGGCCAGACGCCGACCAGCGCCCGCGCAAGCGTCGATTTGCCGGACCCGCTGGGACCGATGATGCCGAGACCCTGCCCCTTCTCCAGACGGAACGAGACGTCGTTCAGAATCGAGCCCTCGGAGCCCGGCGCATTGACATAGATGCGATCCACCGTCAGCGCCTCGGTCGGCGCGGGAAGCGCAAGCGGCTCCTCCTCCTTCGGCAGCAAATTGAGCAGTTCACCAAGCCGTTCACCGCTCTGCCGGGCAGAAACAAAGCCTTTCCAGTTCGCAATCGCCAGCTCGACCGGAGCCAACGCACGCGCCGTCAGGATCGAGCCCGCGATGATGATGCCGGGGGTCGACTCCTGATAGATCACCAGATAGGCGCCCACCGCCAGCACGATCGACTGCAATGCCGCACGGAAGACCTTGGAGGCGCCGCCGATGCCGCTTGCGACATCGCTCGCCGCCTCATGGGCCGACAGATACTTCGTGTTGACCTCCCGCCAGCGGCTCGCCGCCTGCCGCCGCATGCCCATCGCGTGCAGAACCTCAGCGTTCCGCCGCCCCTCGGCCGCAAGCGAACTGCGCGACACCGCAAGACGCGCGAACGCCTTCGCCGGCGCGCGGGTCCGTATCTCGGTCAGCACCGTCAGCATCACCAGCACCAGCGCCCCGATGAGCGCAGTGACGCCGATCCAGAAGTGGAAGAGAAAACAGATCCCGATATAGACCGGCATCCACGGCAAATCGAACAGCGCCGACGGACCTCCGCTCGACAGGAAACCGCGCACCTGGTCGAGATCGCGCAGCGGCTGCAGGCCGTCGCCATCACCACGGGTCTTCAACGGCATGCGCACGACCGCGTCGAACACGCGCAGACCCAGCGTCTCGTCGAGATAGCGGCCGATGCGGGCGCTGATGCGCGACCGCACAAGATCGAGGCCGCCCTGAAGCATATAGAGCGCAGTGGCGAGAACCAGCAGCGCGATCAGCGTCGGTATGCTGCGGCTCGGCAATACCCGATCGTAGACCTGGAGCATGAAGAACGAGCCGGTGAGCATCAGGATGTTGCTCAGCCCGCTGAAAATCGCCATCCCCCAGAAAATCTGGCGGCAGGATTGCAGGAACGCGGAAATCTCCGACTTGGGCGTCTCATATTCTGCATTCTTGCCCGGCCGGTTCGCGAACAGCTTTTGTCGCGCCATATCCAGACATTGCTTCAGGGCGTGCTGGGGCTTCCCTCCCCACGCCCCGACCAGGCGCAGCGCCGGCTGCACACGATCAATCCACGCTCGAACAGTAGCCACCGCCACGGCCGCCTGCCATGCGGTCGCACTATCAGGCCGGGGCACGGACCCGCGCCTTCCAAAACTGGTCATGAAAAGTCCCCCGAGATCATTGCGGCTGGAGGGTGACGAGATTGTCACCCTCCGCGCTTCGAACTCTTAACTCTCACGCATACTGAGGTGATGCAGACTTAGCCGAAGGAAAAGTCGCCCTTGTTCAGGTCCGCGAGCTTCAGATTCTTGAACGTCAAGGAATCTGCGGCGCTCGCGGTGATGACGACATCGGCCCCGGCCTGCGCCGCATGAGACAGCACGTCGGCGAAGCCGTCGAACGTGCTCCTGCTGAAGCGCACGACGTCATGCCCCCAACCGCTGGCCTGAAAGTCCTTGATCACATCGTTGCCGAAATTCGCGGAGAACACGAATGTGTCCGACCCGCCTCGTCCGACCATGAGATCATTTCCAGACGTGCTCACCAGCGTGTCACGGCCATTCGTTCCGACAATGAAGCTGCCGAAACCGCTGCCGAAACCGCCGCCGAAGCCGCCGCTATGAGCCCCCGACGAGCCCGACTGGCCGGAGGACCCGTCGCTCGCGTTGGAGGACCACTGCGACCAACCCCATCCGTCGAAACCGCCGCGGCCGCCAAAGCCGCCGAAGCCGCCGGACCATCCTGACCCGCCGGAGCTGGCCGGCGGTGCGCCATTGTCGACGACCGGCGCCGACGGCTCAGGCGCGGTTACCGGCGTTTCGACCGATACGCTCTTCTGGCTGGAGGCCCCGCTCAGATTTCCCGCCAAATCCATCGCTTTGGCGGAGAAGTTGTGAGCACCGTCGGCCAGGTCGCCCGTCTGATAGTTCCAGGCTCCCTTGCTGTCCGCAGTCACGGTCGCGATCTTCGTCGTGCCGTCATAGACATGAACGGTGCTGTTGGCCTCGGCCGTTCCTTTCAGCGTCAAATGATCGAGCGCCGTCGAGCCGCTCACGGCCTTGCCGCCATCCGACGGATAAACCGCCAGCGTCGGCGCGTCGGGAGCCTTGGTGTCGACCGTCACCGAAAGCGCAGCCGAGGCGCTCCCCGTCTGGCCGTCGGTCCCCACCGCCTTGGCCGTCAGCGCATGGCTGCCGTCCTTCAGGGCGGAAGTGGTCAGCGACCAGGCGCCATCCTTATCGGTGGTCGTCGTGCCCACCAGCTTGTTGCCATCATAGACTTTGATGGTGCTGTTCGCGGCCGCAGCGCCCTTCAACGTCAGCGTATTATCGCTCGTGACGTTGTCGCCCACCTTGCCGGTGTCGTTCGAGAACGACACGATGGTCGGCACCGCAGGCTGGCTCGGCGTACCCGGATTGCCGGAGCCTCCCGTGCTCGAGCCGCTCACATTGACGACCACGGCCGTCGAGGCGGAGCCGGTGTTTCCGGCGGCATCGGCAGCCCGCGCGGTGAAGCTGTGATTGCCGCTGCTAAGGGATTCAGCGTTGAAGCTCCAGGCGCCGCTGGCATCGGCCTTGACCGTGCCGATCTTGGTGCTTCCGTCGTAGACACTCACCGAGCTGTTGCCCTCGGCCGTGCCCTGCAACGCCACGCTGTTGCTGGCCGCCGCCTTGGCCGCCGCCGAGGTGGCGATGCTGGGAGCCGCCGGCGGCGTGGTATCGATGGTCACGTTCAACGCGCTGGACGCCACACTGCTCTTGCCGGACGAGTCGGTCGCCTGCGCAGTGAAGGCGTGCTTGCCATCATTCAGCGCCGACGTCGTGAAGCTCCAGTT